>CAZMRQ010000012.1:0-25911 GCA_964568795.1 uncultured Gammaproteobacteria bacterium
CATTCCTGTAATACTCTCAAACCAAACATTTCCTCTTGCTCATTCCATAGCAGCGGCACGTTATTCATCAGATCGGCAAGTTTAAGGTGTCGTGGTTGAGTGCCGTTGGTAATAGCCTCTTAATTTTTTGTCTACTTTTACTTGACCATGACAGGGTTATGAACGTTCTTGTGGAAGTGGTTGGGGCGTTAGGGGTCCTTTAAGTCGAACGCGGAAAGAGCAATGCCAAGAGCTAAGAGAGAGGCCTAACACAAAGCCTGTTGTGCTTGCAAAAAAGTTTTTTTGACTTTCACTCAATTTCATAGAAATAAGATTGTTTTGATAACAAATGTGTTCAGTCAGTTCTTAGCCTAACAGGTTGCAGCAGCAGCGCTTTTACGCTAAAATACCAGGATAGGGAAGGTTGTTGTGAACAAGAATTGGTTGATATGTGATCACGTTGGTTACTCAACGTCAGGGAAAGAAATCTTATTTCCACTTAGTGGTGAGGTGAGATCCTCGCATCGCTGTGTTGTTTTGATGGGATCTTCTGGCTCAGGCAAAACAACATTAGTACGGTGTTTGTTAGGTCTTATCCAACCAACTTCTGGCCATTGCAGTTTATTGGGTCATCAGTTTAATAATGTGGCTCAAAGTCGAAATATGTATAAACGTTTGGGGGTGCTATTTCAATATGCCGCCTTAATCCCTGACCTGTCAGTGCGTGAGAATCTGCTTTTCCCATTGAATATACAGAATATTCAATGTGATGAAGCAAACCAGCGAGTGCATGATGTTCTTGAGAATTTTGACCTAAGCCATGCAATCGATACTATGCCTCAGGAACTTTCTGGAGGCATGCAACAACGCGCTGGGCTAGCAAGAGCTATGGTTACCTCTCCTGAGCTTTTAGTTCTTGATGAGCCACTTTCAGCTCAAGATATCCAAAGAGTTCAGCAGATAGAGAAACTATTCAAAGACTATCTGATGAACCCGGATAAAAAAATTCTGATGATCAGTCATGATCCTGAACTTGCTATGCGGATTGCAGATGAGATTTGGATATTGTATCAAGGCCGACTGATTGCCACCCTTACTCCGGAGCAAGTCGCTTCGTCAAACGATCCCCGAGTGCAAAGTATTATGATGCGGAGTGTCTCATGAGTTTGTTGATATCTTTTGGCCGTTTTATCTATCAATTCATTTACTTGACAGGTCAGATGATCAGTGAGTTTTATTTACAAATACGTCGAGGCCTTGGCAATTGGCAGGGGGTTCACTTGGTTGTCAAGCAAATATATTTGTTAGGTTTCAAAAGCTTGTCAATCATTGCTTTAAGTGGTGTCTTTGTAGGAGCGATCATCACTTATCAAGGCTATCTGACGCTTAATCAGTTTGGCTCGGCTGATGGTTTAAGTCAGTTGGTGGCACTGAGCTTATACCGTGAGCTAGGTCCTGTACTGAGCGCATTGCTGTTTGCGGGGCGTTCTGGCAGCTCGGTCACTGCTGAGTTGGTATTGATGCGGGCAGGTGATCAAATTGATGCTATTCGTGTGATGGGGGGGAGTATCTCCGGCTTGCTCTTACTGCCACGTTTTATTGCCACTTGGATTGTAATGATGATGCTGAGTGTGGTGTTTATTGCACTGGCTGTTTTTGCAGGTGCATTGATTGCCCAGTCTGCGTTTGATATGAATATGGCTGCTTTCTTCACGCGCCTAACAGTTGAAGTTCCCTTTGTCCCGAATGTCATCATGTGTGTGGCCAAGGCCTTGGTCTTTGCTGTATGGGTGTCAATGGTGATGGTTCATTATGGGATGACTAGTCCAAAAACAAACCAGGGAATTGCCCAAGCTGTGACAAAAACAGTTGTGCAATCATCCATTGGGATATTTGTATTGGATTATTTTATCACTGTTTTTTTTCCGATAGGAGGTTAGTATATGCGTCAGAACGATCGAATATACATGGGGGTAGGTGTTGTTGCCGTCTCTTTTTTAGTAGCTGTGCTGTTTTTAACAATTTATGGATCAGATTTTAATATTTTTCAGCAAGAAAGTTCTTTTTCCTTGCGCGCTAAATTTGATAATGTGTCGGGTGTGCATATCAACTCACCTATACGTATTGCGGGTGTTCATGTAGGTCGTGTTAAAGCCATTCGTCTGGACAATAAGACATATCAAGCAGAAGTGAGTATGGCTTTCAGTAAGAAAATAGAGATACCTGTGGATTCTTCTGTGATGGTTTATACAGATGGTCTTTTAGGAGGCAGGTACTTGTCTATTACAGCGGGTTTTTCAGATGATATGCTGAATAATAACCAAAGAATAGAGCATGCGAACTCTGGACTGGTGTTGGAAGAATTTTTGGCCAATGCTGTCAATGCGATGAGGAAAAAAAATGACTAAGATATTTATTGCCTTTTGTTTATTTTCTACAGCTTTTGCTGCTGAGAAGTCAGTTTATTCATGTGGCAGTCCAACAGCTTTTGTAAAAAGATTTTCAGATAAATTGCAGGAAATAGTTGAAAACAAGGACTTTTCAAGGTCAGGGAAGCTTAAGAGAATAGGGGGGGAGATGGATAAAGTGATGTCTATTAGCGTGTTTACCAAGCATGTGATCGGACGGGCATATTGGTCTGCTGCAGATAAAACGCAACAAGAGCTTGTGGTCAAAGGTGTGCATGATGATTTGATAGATGATTATGCCACTATGCTTCTGGATAAGGAAGGTCATCACCCTAAGTTAAAATCTTTCAGGCACAGAGATAGCCGTTTTCAGGTTGTGACTATTAATTATATATCTGAGCATGATAAAACATTTAAGGTTGAGTATGCGGTGACCTGTGAAGGTCAGAGCTGGAAGGTGTTTGATGTGAGTGTCAATGGTGTTCAGCTATCATCCTTGCAAAAGAGCCAATATCAACCAGTTCTTAAAAAAGGAGGGGTGAAAGGTTTGGTAGAGCACTTATCGAGCAAGACTTCTTCTTAGCTTTTATAATTGCTAAAGTTTAATGGTTTTACTTGACCTATCCTAAGTGCGGGGTTTACAATCTATGAAAATATCTTAAGATTCCATGGATAAGTTCGTCCTGCATGGCCCAACTCAAGTAAGTGGGTCAATTAAAATTTCTGGTTCAAAGAATGCTGTTTTACCAATATTGGCAGCAAGTGTTATGTGTCCTAAGGTCTCATTACGCCGTGTGCCTAGTTTGTTGGATGTGACGACACTAATGTCTTTATTAGAACATTGTGGTGCTGACATTTCGCGCCATGGTGATGAGCACTTTGTGATTGATAGTCAACGAATTAAATGTTTTGAAGCAGAATACAATTTAGTCAGACGTTTGCGTGCTTCCTTTTTTATATTAGGCCCGCTTCTTACTCGCTTTGGTTTTGCACGCATATCATTGCCAGGTGGGTGCAAGATAGGGGCTAGGCCAGTTGACTTGCATCTGGATGCACTGCGTCAAATGGGTGCGAATATCACATTTAAGAGTGGGTATGTATCGGCCAGTGCTGTGGATGGTTTGATTGGTTGTGATATTACATTTCCTAAGTCGTCTGTTGGTGCGACACATAATGTGATAATGGCTGCCACATTAGCACGTGGGTGCACGACCATTCGTCATGCGGCGTGCGAGCCAGAAGTAGGAGCTCTCATCGATTTCTTAAATGCAGCTGGAGCAAAAATTACTGGGAAAGGCACAACAACGCTCACTATTAGGGGTGTGGAGTGCTTGAATGAGGTTGATTTTGAGTTAATCCCTGATCGTATTGAGACTGGAACATACCTTATTGCGGCTGCAATGACAGGTGGTGCTATCGAGTTACAGCAGGCAAATGCTGAGCATTTGCAAGCCTTGTTAAAGTGCCTCAGGCTTAGTGGTGCGTCAATTGATACAGGCTCAGATTATATAAAGCTTGATATGGAAGGAAAAAGACCAAAGGCGGTGTCATTTATAACGGATACTTATCCGGGCTTTCCCACAGACCTTCAGGCTCCTATGATGGCTCTTAATTCTGTGGCTATAGGAGATTCTAAAATCACTGAAACACTCTTTGAGAATCGCTTTATGCATGTCCCTGAACTATTGCGGATGGGGGCCAACATAGAGATTGTGGGCCATACAGCGTATATTCAGGGTGTTCCTTTTCTACAAGGAGCAGAGGTTCAAGCAACTGATTTGAGAGCAGCAGCAGCATTGTTGTTGGCTGGACTTTGTGCCAAAGGTCGAACAGTTGTGGCTAAACCACGCCACATTGATCGAGGTTATGTTGATATAGAAAAAAAATTGCAAAGACTGGGTGTGCAAATTAGGCGTGAAGGTGTAGTCGAAGTTATTTAGGCTGGTTAAATTGTGCGATATTGATGGTATTTTATGTCAGCAACTGTTGATAGGTTTGCGGGAATTTTCTGATCAAGATGTAAGCGCGCTCTTAGTTAGAAAAAGAATATATATCAACCACTTACATCTATTGCATTTTTCTTAAAAGTTGTTTAGAACGGCTTTATTGTGTTATGATAACTGAAGGAAGGAACTTTAGGAGTCACTTATGTCAGCTTACGGAAATAGTCAATACCCGCCTGAGTCGTCATTCGACCATTATTTAAAACAGCTAGCAACATGTGATGTTCTCAGCCGAGAGCAGGAGATTGAATTATTCAAGTCCGTTAAGGCAGGCAATAAGACAGATTTTGAACGTCTAGTTCGCGCAAATTTACGATTAGTTATCAGTATTGCCTTTAAGTATAAAAATCGAGGGGTGTTGATACATGATTTAGTTGAGGAAGGAAATGTAGGTCTGCTTGAGTCAATGCATCGATTTGATCTTAGTAGGGGTTGTCGGTTTTCCACGTATGCCAGTTGGTGGATTAGACAAAAAATTGAAAAAGCAATTATGAATCAAACTCGTACTATTAGATTGCCTGTTCATGTTATTCGGGACTTAAGCCGTATACTTCGTCAGGGAGAAGCGATCTCTCAAGAGAAGTACAGCAGCAATGTGTCAGCTGAAGAGATATCTAAAATGACTGATCTTGATCCTCAAAAAATCACTGAAGTGATTCGTCACAGATATGATGTGTTATCTTTGGATCAGCTGCTTCATGAAGACGGTAGGTCAAAGAAAGAGAATTCAGTGAAGGGAATGCAAGATCCTTTGCATTTAATTGAGATGAGCAATGCGGTTGAAAAGATACATGAGAAAATTGAGAAATTATCTCGGGTCGATCAGCGCATTATCAAGCTTCGTTATGGCATGGATGGACGTAAGCCACGTTCACTTGCACGTATTTCAGAACAGCTAGAGGTGTCTCGAGAATATGTATCACGTTCAATTAGTCGCTCTCAAAGGAAGCTTGCTGATATGTTTTATGAGTGTTCACCAGAAACTGATGTTCAATCAAAGGGTGCTACTGATCCGGATGAGAGTAATGAACAATCACTTAAAAGACAGATTGGCTAAGTGAGTTGTTTTCAGTTGATTCAATTTAGTTCCTTCGACAGTGAGAGTGATCCATGCAGGAAGGCTGATGATGAGAGCCATCAATGCCCAGCTGTGATAAGCTTGCCAAAATAACAAGACCAGTGGGATCCAGCCTTTTCCAAACACTGCTTTGCCAATCCATTGGCTTAAACACAGAGAACCTATCTTTGATGAGCTCCTTTTTTCACATAGCATGTCATAGTGTATGATGACAAAATAGTATGTTCCTATTGCTATGATTAAGGATTTGTATGCAGTGATGCCAATTAAGGTCATAGAAGCGGTGAAGTATGTTCCGATACTGTAGATAAGAGCAAGAAGAAGCGGGGCAGAGAGCAATTGACTTTTCTGGTAGTATTTTCGTGCTAAGTGTGCTGAAAATTGCATGAGGACTAAATCGAGGATCATCAGGAGGAGGTCAATTTGATTCATATGAGATTTAGCTGTGAGGATATGTCCTTCTGTCCAGTGATGCATCAGCACGAAAGGGATAGCGTAAGTGCTGTAAGAAAGTCCATATCGGCAGCTCGATTGAAAGATGTCATTTAGATTGATTGATGCTGGAGCTGTTTTTTCTAATTCCGAGTTGAGAGTGATGGGTGAGGTAAAAGCAATCATTGCAATTGAACATAAGAAGCATGTAATGAATACGGTTTGACAGGGCATAGATGTGTTGCTTAGATAAAGAGCTAGAATCATGCTTGCCATAGTGATATTACTGAGGTTGGCTATAGTGTGTGTAATTGAGTGGGTGCTATTAGTTAAGGCTGACAAAGCAGTCCAATTTTCCCAGGTTACAGCCATGTTGATGCATGCCATAGCTATACAGAAGACCACTAGTTGGTATTCTAACAGATAAAAACTTAGGGTGCTTAAGGCTGTACCCAATACAAATAACTTAGTGCTGAAGTGAAACAGTATTATGGGACTGATGTGATGGAGTAAAATCGCTGCTAAAAGACGAAAGACCATCAGCACTACTGGAATACTTAGTGCTAAAATAGGGTGGTCTGAAAAACCGAGTGCATTGAGAATACTGGGGGCCTGAAAGGTATAGTATGCAAGAATAAAGTGATCGAGAACATGATTGCAGTAGTATCGGCTTAACATAATAACTCCCAAGGACATGCTATAGTGAAATAGATACAGAGTCCAATCAAATTCATACTTGAATATATGGGAATTGTCCCTATATTAGCATTAACATAAGTTTTAAGGTGAATACATGACTCAACATACTGCAAAAAAATTCACTGCTGATATTGAGCAGTTAATGGATTTAGTGACAAGGTCTCTCTACAGTAATCGTGAAATATTTTTAAGAGAGTTAATCTCTAATGCATCTGATGCCCATGATAAGCTTCGCTTGCTAGCAATGAAAAATCCAGATAAATATCCAAAAGACACTGAGGCGAGTGTATGGATAGACTATGATAAAGAAAGCAATTCACTGATTATTAAAGACAATGGCATAGGTATGACTGCCAGTGAAGTGGAAGATCACTTAGGAACTATTGCCAAGTCTGGGACAAAAGCCTTTCTGGCTCAGATGCAAACTGCAGATGAGAAGCAAAAATCAGAACTTATAGGACAGTTTGGTGTAGGGTTTTATTCAGTATTTGTTGTTGCTGAACGTGTGACAGTAAATACGTTGAGTGCAGAAAAGGGAGCTAGTGCCATCACGTGGGTATCCAAAGGAAAAGGAACTTATGAGATTTCTGAGACAGATAAAAAAGACCATGGTACAGAAGTTATTTTAACACTAAAAGAGGATGCGAAAGACTTTCTCGAGCCTTGGAATTTACGTCAAATTATCGTTAGGTACTCAGATCATATAGGTTTGCCAGTCTATCTTAAGAATGATAAAGCAGAGAGTGATAAAGCAGAGAATGATGAACAAAAGGACACAAAGGATGCAGAGCCTTATGAGCGTGTCAACCAATCGAAGGCAATATGGGCTTTGAATAAAGTGGATGATGAGCAGTATGAAGAGTATTACAAATATCTCACGCATGATTTTGATAAGCCACTTGATTGGCTGCATGCCCATGTTGAAGGCCGTTTAGCTTTTAATTTGCTTTTGTATATCCCTAAACGAGCTCCTTTTGATATGTGGCAACGCGAAGGAAAAAAGGGTATTAAACTCTACGTACAGCGTGTATTTATTATGGATGATGTTGAAACATTTCTCCCACAGTATCTGAGGTTTATACGAGGGGTGGTTGATTCAGCTGATTTGCCATTGAACGTATCACGGGAGATTCTACAGCACAATGAAGTGGTCGATACGATTCGGCAAAGTTGTATCAAAAGGGTATTGGGTTCACTTGAAAAAATGGCTGAAAAAGAAGCGGACAAATACCTTGAGTTCTGGCGTCAATTTGGTGCTGTTCTGAAGGAGGGTCCTGCTGAAGATTTTGCTAATAGAGAACGTATTCTTAAATTGTGTCGTTTTTCTTCGACTAAAGCTGTCGATCGATCTTTGACATCGCTTGATCAGTACATATCGCGTATGCCTGAAGATCAAGAAAAAATATACTATCTAACCAGTGAAAATGCTGCCAGTGCATTTGCTTCGCCACACCTAGAAATGTTCAAAAAGAAAGACATAGAGGTGTTAGTCATGACTGATAGAATTGATGATTGGTTGATGTCGCGTGTGACTGAGTATAGTGGGAAAACATTCCAGTCTGTGGCCAAAGCAGATAGAGGTATTCAAGATGATGTTGAGAGTGAAACAACAGCCGACATGGACAAGGTGATCAAGCAGATGAAGGATGTTTTAGGTGAGAAGGTGACAGATGTTCGTACAACAAGTCGTTTGACAGATTCACCAGCTTGTATTGTTGTTGGTGAGCAGGAAATGCCAGCGCATTTGCGAAAATTATTTAAAGAATCGGGGCAGCCAGTGCCAGAATTTAAACCAACTCTTGAAGTGAATGCCAAGCATGCTATGTTGCAGCATTTGTCTTCTGAGAGCAGTGATGATAATTTTGCTGAACTGACAAGCCTTATTTATGATCAAGCGATCTTATCTGATGGTGGAGAATTAGAAAATCCAGCGGAGTTTGTGAAAACGATGAATCAGATTCTTGCCCGATATATGGATTAGTAATTTTAAACTATTTTAGAAGCCGGTGAGAGCCGGCTTTTTCATTTATAGTTTTTATTTAAAGCAGTAAGCAGTAATATTCTATATTAAAAATGACCTCTAAACGGTATTTTTTTTGCTATAATTTCATTTAATGTATATCCTTTAAGTGTATTTATGTTAAATTATAATGCTGTGGAGTATGTTAATGTCTTTGGCTGAAAAATTGAGTGATGTAGTGAAGCACGGTTCAGCTAATGAACTAGATGTGTGGGTATCATCGATCGAAAAGAAACTCACCATAGCAGAGTGTGGACCGATTGTTGAGGCCCTTTTGCTTAAGGATCGTAGCAAAGTTAAAAAAATCATATCCGTATATTACTTTCCTACATTATCGAACACATCCAGTGTAAAAAGCTCGCAAGATTTACAAATGTTTTCGCGGGTGATTAATGTATTACTCAAATACAACGCTAAACTATTGACTCCTTTTTTCATGGAAACATTGCTTACTCAATTCCAGGTGGATAGCAGTGCTAACCCCCCTAAAGAACAAGCGCCTTACTTTTGTAAGAAAGTTATCATGAGTGAGATTTTTGTGTGCACTGATGAGAAAGGGTTATTATCGTGTTCTCCGATTATTAAATTGTTGCGGTATAGCTCAATAAAACAGATTAAGGCTGTGTTTGAATTGATAGATTTGAACTGGCGTTTAGGGGGGCACAAAAATGGTGTAGAGTGTTGTACACGCTTATTAGTGTATGCAATACAGCTTGAGAGGATAGATGTCTATCAATATTTAAAAGAAAAAATGCAGAATTCTAGTTTGGAAGTATCCCAAATTTTCCAAGGATCACTTAAGAAAGTGCCTACTTTGACAGAAGATAAGCAACCTCGGTGTATGCAGTTGAACTACCGTCTGCTTCATTCTATTATTTCAAAGGGATATGCCACACAGTTCGCTGATTTGCTGAGAGGGGATCTTGGTGCGATCACTTTTGAGCAGCTAGCTTATTCGTATGCATTGAGCATAAAGCTGAAACAAAACACTGTAATGAAAAAAACATATGAATTTATTGGCTCCCTTCCTCTATCAGGCATAAATAAAGTTATGGCTGTGAAGGGAAGGTTTATCGATGAGAAATGGGTCAAGATGAGGAAAGGGGATGATCGATTTCAGCAAGAAAAGACAAGATTGAAGCAGCATATTTATCGTGTTTCATCCAAAATCCCTATAATATTTCGAACTATTCTGGAGACAAGAAATTACATGGTGCATGATGAGGGAAGTATTTTGCATAATACTCAATCTATGTGTCCACTTGATTGGGTCAACTGTTTTTTGCTTTGTGCTTGTAATTTTTCTCAACTGTTGTTTCTTGAGGGGCGATTTAACGAGCACCTCCAGTTGCTTAATGATGATGTAGCTGCCACTTTATCAAAGCAAATATTTGGGTATAGTTTTCTCAATAGGCCGCATAGGCTTCATAGGTCCAAAGGTAGGGTTGGTTTTCAGATTTTGCTTGCGGTTATTAAATATTCTGACAAATCTGCTTTTAGACATATGTTATTATGTTATTATCCGCTTGCAGACATGCGTATGAGAGCAATGGAAACGAACGTTTTTGACTGTATAGTGAACAGTACATTGAAGTATGGCAGAGATGATCTTATTCGGCACTTACTGAAGCATCCTGGATGGGATGAACAATGGCAGCAAAGCAGCCGCATGCGGTTGCTTGTTGGGTTATTAAAGAATAGGAATGATCCATATTTAGCTAAGAGGTTTAAAAGTCTGTATGATGATCTAGCCAAATCTTGGTTCGAGTTAGCTCTGACTGATCTGGGGCAGCACATTTGCTTTTTATGTAATGTGATTAAATACAAGCAGTGGGATGTGTTAAAAGAACCTTGGTTGATGGCAAATATTTTTCATGATGAGGATGATATAATTGTCAATACCCTTTATGAACATTGTAGTTTAGCTGAGGTACAAGAGTTCTATAGTGTTGTGTATGGGATTAGAAAGGGGGATCCTCTTGATTTACGGGACATGCCTTATATTCATGATTCCACACAACAGCCACAAGCAATTTGTGTCTATAAGACAAGAAGAATAGGGGACACAGATAAGCCACACTTGCACAAAAATGCATTGTGTCAGGTTATCCAATCAGGGGATGTGACACTTCTTAATCATTTCTTAGATTGTTACCAGGTTGTTGATGAAGAAGCTGGGAGATTGAGTTATTGTGGCTACAGATTGAAATTTATTTATTTACTTGAGTCTTTGAAGCATCCACAAGTGGCTATATTTAGCACATTATTAAAAAGGCTTGATGATTTTTTTTATACATACTTTGATTCTATAGGAGAGAGGCATATTGTTGCATTATTTCGTGTTTTATTCAGTGCTTCACGGAAAAATCATAGGGATTTGGGTGATGAAACTGACCATGAGTGGCACAAGATTTCTTTGCTGGTAGAGAAAATGTCACAAAATAAGTCTGATCCTGTTAGGACTAAGTATATTCAATATTTTGCTTTATGCGCTGCTGTGCGAACGGATTTAAGATCACTTGAAAAAGTCGTTGGATTTTTCAAACTGACGCGGGAGCAATTGAATGAGCTTATGCTAAAGAGAGCACCATTCGGTGTATTTAAAGATAGAAAGAGGGCGCACTTGAGTTGTTTATCTGATCACACTATTAAGACTAAAGGAGCGTTGATTTTTGAATGTGTTCAGCGGGTTTCTCAAACTAAAGAGATTGGTTTGTTGAAATATATGGTAGAGAAAACCCCTGAAATTAAATCACAATTGCTTCAGGAAACTCATGTAGCATTCAGATCAAACTTAGCTTTGTATATATCAGTTAAGTTTAATAATGCGCCATTATCTATATACCTGATTGAATTAGCCAAAGAAAATAAGTGCATCAACGATTTATTGGGTAGAGAAAACCAATTGTTTTGGTGGGCTGTTTCAAAAGGTTACTATGAAATAGTGGCGCACTGCTTGACTCTTCCAATGGTTAGGGAGAATGTTCAGAACTGTATTCCCTTGTCGTCGTTAGGGGATAAGCCAGTATATGTTTTTAATACAACAACATATGATATAGACCAGGAGAGTGACTCCCCATCAGGATTTGAATTGGTTAATCGTGCTTTGAGGGAAGTTTTTAAAACATCATCAAGTGGATTCGTACTTAACTGGGCTATTAAATATGGTCTCAAAGAATATGCCTTAGCTGTTTTAGCAAATAGCCCTCCTTTGGAGTGTGAAAGGTATGGCAAGACGCCTCTTGTTAATGCTGTAGCTAATCTGGATTTAGAAATAGTGAGAATGCTTGTTTCCTCAGGTGTGAGTGTTCGAGGAAAACAGCTTGACCTTCTCTTAGTACGAAATTTTTCTTGTCAGCATGTATTTAAAGAAGTCATTACAGCTCAAATTCTCACAGCATTGGCTTGTGCTGATATTTTATTTTTAGATCGAATCATGTGGACTGTTAGAAAAAGTGATTTTTACAAAGAGATGAAATCCTGCTGTCTGGAAATGATTGAGACATGCCATACTGTTAATGGGCAGACAAAAGAGAGCAGAAGGGATTTCCTTCAGTACGCTCAATTTTTATTCGAGGAAGACGGAGATAGCTCTGATTGGTTCGCCAGTGTGTATGCAAAGCAAGCGAGTCATGAATTTCAAGTAAGTTGCCGTATACTTGAATTGTGGCATTGTTTTAATAAAAGAGATTTATCCATCCAAAAGTGTATGGCTGATTTAAATGAGGATAGCATCATTTGGTCTGTATTTACTTGTGAACCAAGAAAGTCATTGCAGGACACCATGCGGCATGTAGCGCTTTTTGATAAGGTAGTAGACAGGCTCTATGAGCAGGGAAAGATTGATGAGATAGTAGAAATTTACAGAAGGATTTCGCTGTATGTCCCCACGGAGAAGGAAGGAGGCTGCTATTTAGAGCGGATTGAGTTTTTTCGGAAATACGCGGAATCATTGCTGCATAAGAAACTTTACCATGAAGTGTTAAGTATCTGTGCGCAGGCAATAGTGTTGATGGAATTTGAATACTCTAATATTGGAAATGTGAGTGTGCCGATAAATAAAATGGCCGGATTTTGTTGTGAAAGAATTGGCTTGTTAACTGGTGATCATGCGTTGTTGTGGTCAGCATACGGTTATTATAAGGCAACTCATGAACATGCCAAGCTCGAGATCTATCGACCGGAGCATTGCCCTTACGCAAAAATGGCGGTATGGGCTTTAGAGCATATGATTACGGTCTTATTTCATATGAAATATTATGAGAGAGCTATTGTTTCTTGCCATGATGCCATGTCTTTCATTAGGCATCTTGGGGAAAAGCAACGTCAGAAATTTAGTCAGTCTAGAGTCACAATATTGCGTAGTTTGATTGATCTGTATGTGAGGAATGGAGATATTAAAAATGCTATAAAGTATTGTGATGAGTGTATGTGTATGATAGAGGGCTCGACCTCTGAGGATGCTCAGGTAATAAATGAGTTAAGGGAAAAACATGCTGCGTGTTATGAGGAATTACAAAAGTATGACCAAGCTATAATGCTTTACAACAAATGTATCGCGAGTTGTCAATATGATCATCAAAAGGTCAGATTATTGATCAAGGTAGGGGATTGTCATTTCATGCTTGACTGTTTGGAGGAAGCTTTAAATCAATATAATAAGGCAGTACAGTTTGCTAACAACGATGATGTAAGCATAGTCCCTCTTCTAAAGGAAACTGCCCTGTATATGCACTACCTTTATCAATACAATGAGGCATTAGATATCTATGGGAAATTATCAGAGTTGACGGAAAAGTTTTTTGGCAAAGAAAGCGTGGAATATGCCGAAGTTTTTAAGCTCATGGGACGGATCTATGCTTGCGCAGAGGATTATAGCAGTGCTTTGATAGTCTATCAGAAATCTTTTGAGATAAGATTGAGAGTAGCTCCAGTGGGAGATCTGAGTCATCTTGATACAGCCATGTGTATTGCAGATTGTCTTGAGCGTTTAGGTAAGCCACAAGAAGCAAAACAACGGTTTGATGATGCCATGTGTGAGAGTGTGGGTGAGTTAGGAAAACTTCATCCAGATAACTTTATGCTGTTTCTTAGAAAGGGGGACTGGTTGTATCATTGCAGAGAGTATGTTGCAGCTATAAGTTGTTTTAAACAAGCTCTCCGTATTCAAGACATGCGTGTATCAAAAAACACGCAACTAATGGTAAGTGCTTTGCTGCGGGTGGGAGAGTCATATATGATGAGAGGGCGTTTAGATGAGGCTTATCGTAAATTGTGTGAGGCTGAAAGTAGTCTTAAAGGACTGCAATGGAGCGCTATATGTCCCGATGCAATACGTCTCAAAGAAGATTTGGGTGATTGTTTCATGCATCAAGGGTTGACTGCTCAAGCCAGAGAGTACTATTTAGAATGTCAAGCAGTGCAGGATAAGACATGTCATGAGAAGCATTCCGGCCATGCGCGAGTTGCCTATAAACTGGCGGAGACTTATAGAGCAGAGATGTCAGAGGTTGACATGCACAGTTGTGTAGAGTTGTATAAAATGGCAGCTGACAACGGCGTAACAACGGTTTCAGTCCCTCGTTTCTCACTGATTAATCACATGGACCGTGTTGATGAGAGTTATTGTGCAAGGGAAATCGATGACTTATGTGCGAGTGGGGCTATTAGTGATCTGCAAGAATGCGTCTCTATTGGCTTAAAAAACAAAAAAAGAGGGCAGTATGTTAAAGCATATCATTATCTTAATAAGGTATTGACCCGCCTTGAAGAAGACTTTAAGAGTAATCAAGGATTTGATTGGCTAGCCCTGTGTCAGGATTTGGCAGAATGTGCCTACGAAAGTGGTTACTATGAAGCATCTATTCTACACCACATGAAAGCAATAGAGTTGTGTGTGGGGTCTGTGGATAGACAGGAAGAGAGGCTAGAGTCTTTGTTTGGGCAGGGTGAATGTATGTATTCTTTAGGCTCGTATCCTCAGGCTCAAGAATTGTATGCCCAGTATCTTGATGGAAGAGAAAAGCATGGAGGGCTAGATGCAGAGAGGCAGACCACTGCTCATTGGAAGATGGTCAGTTGTTTGTTTCGAACAGCTTCAGACAGAGATTCAAATCAACGGGTGATTGAGCAGTGCAATAGAAGTTTTTCTTTTTATAGCAAATACAGTATAGATTGTGTGTTAGCTAAGTCTGAGATTTACTACTGTAAAGCTCAAGCTTATATGACTCAGGAGCTCTTTGATCTTGCTCTAGGGGATTACATTAAATCATTAAAGGGGAAAATTAATCTTTTACAGAAAACGTATGATATGGCGTGTTCTATCACTGTGTGTGCTAGACATATGGAGCAGCTAGAAGGCATCTTTGGTACGGATGTAAAGGTTGGTGTTAAAGAGGGTCAAATGGGGGAAGTCAATATTATTCCTGACTTACATCAGTTCTTTCTTGTGTGTGATATTTTGAAGCAGAATGGAGTCACTATAGACTCTTGTGATACTCCTTGGTCTCGAAAAAAAGTGGCAATGATTGATAGCCAAGAAAAGATGTGGGCAAGAGAGATGGATCAAATAGCAAAGACTTCTGAGAATGTGGCAAGTTGTTATATCATGCTAGATAATAGAGTGATGGGGGCGCAGTATTTTACTTTTGCAAAAGAATTGTTCATTCTTTCTTTTTACTACAACCCTGTAAGAGAAATTCCTGCCAGATACCTACTGAGAGTTATAGATATGTCTATTGGGAATGGTGATATTGAGCACATTAATTATTATAGAATAAAAGCTTATGAGAGTGCACTGCGTTCCTATGAGAGGGCGGCACGACGTGCTACTTTAACTGGCCGTGGTGTGGATGTGCAGGTGATATTGGAATTAATGCAGGCAAGTACTATTTCTGGGGGACACAGTGATATAAGAATGAACGCTATTGGTATTCAGGAAGTGCTGGAAAAGCGATTGAGGGAGATTGATGATGAAGGTGGATTGACTATTATGCATATAGAAGCCTGTGTCAATTTAGGGGAGTATTATTGGCGATCCAGTGATGCAACTAGGCCTAGGTATGCTGATGCTCAACAGTGGTATGAGAAAGCAGTGCACTTGATAAAAGCATTTCGAAAGGAACAGACGCCGTATGATCAGACTATTTTAGATAGGCTCAATGCCATTAAAACAAAGCAAATGCCCATACTTACTTATGTGTGGAGCTTCTTTAAAGAAGCGCAAGAGCCAGATGACTCATACATCGCTGATCAGTCGCTAGTGTGTGTTGATTCAATTAATCGGTCTTATAGGAAAGTCATGGATTGCTTGAAGTGGGGAGACTCTGCTGAGGTTGCCAGAATGTTATCTCATAGTATGTCTTTAGGGAGAAAGCAGATGGAGCACATGCTTTCCTATGAAGGAGAGTTTGTTGATTCGAGTGGAAGAAAATTTACACGGATTACGATCTTGCAGTATGCTTTATGGGCATGGGATATGGATTCTTGGGAAAAAATCATCAGCTATATGGGTAATGCCGAGGTTAGGAGTCAGATTCAGAGGTTAGAAGAGGATGGCGCGCATCTGGGAGAGCACTATGACTTTAATGGCTTATTTCATGCTTACGAAAAATTCATGAAATCGCCATCTTCTGTTTCATCGCTCCGTTGGATAGAGGTTGGAGACTTGCAGAAAAAAGCTCCTCCTGCAGTATTACGTATCCTCTTTGAGAAAAAACCAGGGTCAGGAGGAGCAAGTAGCTCAGAAATCTTGAGAAATATGCGTGATTTCTATGAATCGAGAGGTGTGACCCTATCGCGGAATGGTTGGGAGCAGGTGCAATCATGTGGGCTTTTTGCTGTTAAGGGCATTAAGAGGTTGGAGGATAAAGAGGATTTCGCAGTTTTTCAAGAAAAAACTCGGAGAGAATACGATAATCTTAAAGAAGAATATTGCTCTGGGATTTGGTATTCTACAGGTATTTAATTTTCTGTTTTGTCATGTTTTCGTAATAAACTAGAAAAATGCTGATGAACAGCCTGTCCTATTTGATCAGACCTTTGTGATGTGGCAGAGATGATGTCTTCAGCTTGTTTTTCTAATTCAGAGTGTCCTGACTTAAGTATGCTTTTTGCTAGCAACAGAATCTCATTGATTTCAATATCGAGATGTTCTTTCTTTGCTATTTTCTGTGAGAGGTCAATGAGATGTCGATAGACATCATCTGTAGGGATGTCGGTTGTTGTGTCATTGATAAGATAGCGCAATTGTTGGCTAAAATCTTTAAGTCCTTTATGTTCACGGTCTCGATGGTTTTGAACATAGTTAATTTTATCAATGAGTTTGATGGTACGTTTTATTAATTCAGCGTTTGAGATATGTTGTAGCGCGCGCCGATTGAGTCCCAAGCTAGGAAGGTTGATTGTTTTTTTGATATCAGGGTGCAAGTGGCGTCTATAAATGCTTTTAAATTGGGTGATCTTGTGTATAATTTTGCTTCTGTTTAACATATTATGTGCTTGTTTTATAGTAATATTATGAATCATTATTCTTAAGGAAAAATTAGAGAGCAATGTTTTTATTGAGAAATTTTCTTTATTAGCGTGACACGACTAATCCCTAACAGTGAGGCAGCCTTTGTTTTATTATTTTTTGAAAGCATCATAGCATGGTTAATCAATATTTTTTCAGTAGACTGAAGCAGTGTGTGATACAAGCTTCCACTTGCTTCATTATCTTGCAATATGGCCCAGGCATCAGTGATATCACAGACGTTTTTTTGGAAAATTCCCATTAGTTTTTGGTTCATAGAGATTCCTTATCCTGCCAACGTTAACTTCATACAGAGTGAGTGTCAAGAGAACTTGTTTGATTCCGGTTTATGAATGCAGAATTGATGGTTCAAGGTAAAAAATGTGGCAGGTTGATGTTTTCTTAAATTGGCTATTGATTTGGTTATACGAAACTAATACACTGTCTTTATTCTAGAAAATAGAGAGATATGCCAACTTACCATTATAAGTGTCAATCGTGTGAACATGAATTTTCTTGTGTCAGGAGAATGCTTGATGCAGCTGCTGTTCATTGTCTGCGATGCCACCAAGGGGTCAAACAATTAATTCGTAGCGGTTCTTTTCACTTAAAAGGGGATACATGGTATCATGATGGGTATGAATCAAAAAGTGAACAAAAGGATGGAGAAAAATGAAACTAAGACGGTATCTTGTGTCAGGCGTGGTGTTTTGGTTGCCCATTGTCATCTCGTATTGGGTGGTGCAGTTCCTTGTTGATATGTTTGACCATGTATTGCTTGTTTTGCCTGAAAATGCTCGACCAGATCAGGTTATTGGTCACCATATTCCAGGACTTGGACTTCTTTTGGTTATTCTATTGCTAGTGATAACGGGGGTATGTGTCTCAAATTTTATTGGCCGATCTGTGAGTCATATAGGTGACAAGATTGTTGCTCGGATACCTTTTATCAACACAGTGTATTCGGGTGTTAAGCAGGCCTTGGGTGTATTACTAGCAGACAATAGCCGTTCATTTCGTGAAGTGGTATTGGTAGAATTTCCTAAAAAAAACAGTTATGCACTGGCGTTTGTGACTAATCTGATAGTTGTGCAGGATAATCGAACTTTAGTGACAGTTTATATCCCAACTACCCCAAATCCCACTTCTGGATTTATACTCAACTTGCCACAAGAGCAAACAATGAAAATCAACTTGACTATTGATGAAGCTTTTAAATATGTGGTTTCGTTGGGTACCATTGTGGGTGATGATATAGTCGAAAAACTAAGGGATAAAATTCATGAATTTGATGAAAACAAGTCACCGTGATACAATTTGTGCTCAAGTAGATGCTTCGTATATAGGTAAGACAATTAAATTATCAGGATGGGTGGGTAGTCACAGAGATCATGGCGGACTTATTTTTGTTGATTTACGCGATTACTCCGGTATTGTTCAATGTGTTTTTTCTCCTGAGAACAATGAGCTATTTAGTCAGGCCGAGGCATTGAGACCAGAGTGCGTCATTACTTTAAGTGGTGAGGTACGTCCACGACCGAGTGGCACAGAGAACAAAGATGTTTCCTCTGGCGTGATTGAAATGTGTGTCCTGTCAATGACTTGCCATAATCGCACTCAGAATTTGCCATTTATGCTCGATGATGAGGGGATTAGAGAAGAGACTCGGCTTAAGTTTCGTCAGCTTGATTTGCGGCGTTGCCTGATGCAAAAGAACTTGCGTTTTCGCGCTAAAGCTATTCACTTCATGCGGAATTTTCTTGAAAATAATCAATTTATTGACATAGAAACCCCCACTTTGATGAAGGCAACTCCAGAGGGCGCGCGTGACTATATTGTGCCATCCCGTACTCAGCCGGGCAATTGCTTTGCCTTGCCGCAGTCGCCTCAGGTATTTAAACAGATTTTGATGTGTGCAGGCTTTGATCGCTATTATCAAGTGGCCCGTTGTTTTCGAGATGAGGATCTACGTGCTGACCGTCAACCTGAATTCACGCAATTGGATGTGGAAATGAGTTTTGTTGATCGCCAAGATATCATGGTCATTATGGAAAGTCTTATTAAACAGCTATGGCAGACGATGCTTGGCGTGCAATTGCCTGATTTTCAAGTGATGAGTTATGCTGAGTCTATGCAACGTTTTGGGACTGATCGTCCTGATTTGCGTTGTGATCTGGAACTTATTGATATGACTGACGTGAGTCGTTATGTTGAGTTTGCTGTTTTTGCAAAGGCTGCGGTTGAAGGATCAGTGCTGGCTTTGCGTTTGCCCAAGGCTGATGTGAGCCGCAAAAAAATCGATGAGTATACAGCATCTCTCAAGGCATACGGAGCAAAAGGACTGGCTTGGATTAAGGTGAATGACACGGGTTGGCAATCGCCTATCCTGAAGTTTTTGTCGGATTCTTGGCAGCAAGAGCTAGTCAAAAGATCGGGGGTTCAGAGTGGAGATGTGGTCTTTTTTGGTGCCGGTGATACGCGAACTGTGCAAACCTATATGGGTGTATTGCGTGATAAACTTGCAGATGAGTACAGTCTGCGGCATCAGCAGTGGGCTCCTGTATGGATTATTGATTTCCCTATGTTTGAAAAAACCTCTGATCAACAAGGTCAACCTCAGTTAACAAGTATGCACCACCCTTTTACTGCGCCTATAGATCAAACGTGTGATGTGCTTGATGTATCTACTTTGACTAACGCCTATGATTTGGTTATCAATGGGACGGAGGTTGGTGGTGGATCTATTCGTATACATCAGATGGAGTGTCAACTTCGCGTTCTCGCTAAACTTGGGCTATCTCAAAATGAGGCTTATCAGCAATTTGGTCACCTTTTAGATGCTTTGTGTTATGGCATGCCGCCTCATGGGGGAATTGCTTTTGGTGTGGATAGGTTGATCATGATGATGCTGGGGTGTTCCTCTATTAGAGATGTCATTGCTTTTCCTAAAACTCAGTCAGCCCAATGTCTCATGACTCAGGCGCCAGCGTCCTATGATGTTGATGCTTTAAATGAGTTGAAGCTTTTTTATCGTGGTGCTGAGGTCAATCATGGCGGGGCATAGCAAATGGTCGAATATTAAGCGGCGTAAGGAAGCGCAAGATAACAAACGTGGGAAGATATTTACGCGTCTGATTAGAGAAGTGATGGTGGCTGCCCGTGCTGGTGCAGAGATGGATAGCAATGCACAACTTCGCTTGGCTGTGGCTAGAGCTCAGCAGGCCAATATGAATAAAGATAATATTGAGCGTGCTATTTTACGAGGCAGTGGTCAACTTGAGTCAAGTGTGTTGGAGCGTATCTTTTATGAAGGGTATGGTCCAGGAGGGGTTGCGTTCTATGTTGAGACGTTAACGGATAACCGCAACCGGACTGTAGCAGAAGTGCGGCATGCATTTAGCAAAGCTGGTGGCTCCATGTCATCAGAGGGGTCAGTGGCGTATCTTTTTACACAGATTGGCTTTTGTTCTGTCAAGGCGTCTTCTGAGGACCAACTCCTCGAGCTCTTGATTGAGGAAGATATTTCGCGTATTGATGCAGTTGAACCAGGCGTATTCTCCATTTTTTCGACTTTGCAAGCGTTGCACCCGGTGATAGATATTCTCAATCATCAAAACATTGAAATATTAGATCATGGAAGTCCATGGGTATGTGAGCCGGCTGAACTGTCTCTGACTCCTGAGCATTTCGATAGCAACATACAGCTTATGGAGCATCTTGAATGTTTGGACGATGTTCAGGCGGTGTATAGCAATATAGCTCATGAGTCCTAGTCTGATTGTGGGCATTGATCCAGGCTCGCGTAAGACTGGTTTTGGCGTGGTGTCCTATGAAAAAGGGCGTTTGCAGTATGTGACTTCTGGCTGCATAAAGCTGACTCAATCGGATCTTGGGGCCAGGTTAGTCGATCTGCACGAAAATATCTCGACTATTTTGCAGACTTATTGCCCGCAATATGCAGTGATTGAGGATATTTTTATGGGTGCAAACTGGCGGTCAGCATTAACGCTGGGACAAGCCCGTGGGGTGCTTTATTTGGCGTGTCAGCAGCGAGGTGTTTCAGTGACGTCCATTGCTGCCAGGTATGTTAAAAAAGCAGTGACAGGATCAGGCGCATCAACCAAGAAATCTGTGAATGATATGGTCGTGCGTTTGCTTGATTTACATGCAGCCCCGCAAGAGGATGCTGCTGATGCACTTGCTTTGGCTATTGCAGGAGCACATCAACAGCGAATAAATATCTAATATAAAAGTAGAATAATAAGCTACAGTTTATTATTCTATTGTTATATTCTATTGAAGGGAGTTCATGAAGGATCCACTTTTTTGGCCTATTGTTGATATATTGCAACCAATTGCAGGGCAGCACACAGATCCAATATCTTGGGGCCCATTGGCCGAATATATTGCTGCTGGATCTTTTCCTCATAAAGACCTTGAAGGCGATTATGTCACCAAAGTGCAGGAGGGGATTAGAGTTCTTCATGATTGGTGCAAGAATGACATGCACGAGCCCATTCAGTTAAAATGGAGATACAATACTGAGCTATTGAATAGTGAGAAGTGGAATGATCATCTTTTTTTACTCTATTTAGATATGCCTTCATTTAGATATGTGGCTAAACGTTTAGGTTATAAAGGAGAACGTGAGAAAGGAATTTGGCAGAGATTTTTAACGCATTATTGTCAGGAGAACAAATGCGATAATTTTTCACCAAACTATTTTGAAAAAGCTGCATTGGTCGCATCCAATTTAGTATTTACGGAACAAACGCGTAGCATTAACCGGATTTTAGCCGCGGGGCAAAGGAAGGATGATTGTTGTATGCAAACACTCCTGTGCATGGAGGATCTTGAGGTAGAATCCTCGCACAGACAGTCGCGCCTGATTGAAGAGACTCTTTCAGATTTAGTTTCTTTCTTTACCATGGCGCAAAAAACAGAAAAAGAGATGCAAAGGCTTAGTTTTGCTTTTCAGAGAAGGTTCCTTGGAAGCGATTTGAAGATAGTTGATGTTTGTGAAAGAATGCCATGGCCCATGTTTAAGTCATGTGCTCGAACGAATCTATTTGCAATGATATTGAAAAAGTATGGGAATGATGAGTACACTTTTTTCAACAGAATCTTAGCGCCTATCTTGCAAAGAATTGCTCGTAAGCGAGGAGGGATGGTCAGCATGTTCGATGAGTTGATTGCTGAGTGTGAGTTCTTTCAAAATGCAGATAATCTTTCGCGGATAACCATCAAGCTTCCATGTGATTTAAAGTATAGTCTTTTAGCAGTTTTACTGGACTCGTTGGATCAAAAAAAGCATAAAAAGTTTTTTGCACAGGATCACATGTGTGGCCATTATCTTGACATGCTTTCTGCGGGTGGAAGATATGTTGACAAATGGTTCGCAGCTTACTCCTACCCAAAAGAGTTAACAGACTTTTTTGTGCTTAGACAGCGGGAAGTTTACTACAGACCATTGAGTCCACAGCGAGCTAAGTGGTTGAAAGAAAAAGTTAAGCCTGAAATTATAGCAGATGAAAAGAATTTGGCATTACGGGCTCAAGAGAAAGAATACACATACTTTGCAGAAGCTCTCCCTCATCTTGATTTCATTCATGTTCTCAAAATTTACATGAATAGCCCAGGCGAAGAATGTGTTGATAAATATGAATTTTCTAGGAAGGCATTTGAAGCTGCTGTTGTGTATTTGCTACAGAGCAACAAAGAGCAAGATAAACAGCAGGTGATGCATTCTTTAAAGGTTATTCGTCGGTATTTTTCCACGGACTGGGTCAATATTTTGTTTGGGGCAATAAGCAAGCATGAAGGCGATCATCGGTGGAATTATATGCTAGGCCGGTGGTTACTGGCAACTCTTCCGCCTATTCATTCTTTGGAAAATCATTATCAGCAACTTGAGTCTTGGTATCAGCAAGCATGTCAGCATCACGATGTGGTTATGATGTGTCTGTGCCGCGGGTATCAGTTGATCATGATATGTCAAAATGTATTCAATGTATGGGCACAACAAATACGTGCGGCTACGGATCGTCTTGTCTCTCTGGGCAGTCAGTTAGTTCAATTTGGACGGAGCACAAAGAGCTATGTGTGTGAAAGATTATTTCCATCTGTTTATTCTCGCTCTAGTGGCAGTGAACAGTCGTCTTCTTTGATATCAAGTCAGGAAGAGCCAGATGAAGCTGCGGAGGGTCGCCGTAGCAATCGGGGTTATGAAGAAGTTCCAACTTCCCGTGTTTAATAGGAAATAGATTGGTTCTTGGACATTCATTAGGGATATATATTTTTTACAAAGCGATTTAAACGTCATCGCGAGCAAAAGCAATATACAACCGATTAGCAATTATTATGGAATTGAATGAAAAGGAATTTTCTACTCATATTTTTCAGATAGTTAGATGGAGAAGGAAGTAAATAGGGGCCCTAGCACTGATTGAATTATTAAGTGATACAAGAGACAGTGAATAGGGCTTGACTTAGTGGAATCAGAGGAGTAACATAAAAAAAAGTTTATAAATTATGGATGCATTGCTCCCCTCCAACCCTCTATGGCTAAAAAAAGCTAATGTGCTTCGCTATTCAGACGGCTCCTTTTTTCTAGAGTTGTATGCGCACTTTGTTGAGAAAATCTTGCTTTCTCATTTTTTAAAGAAAGCAATGAGTGTGCTGATGGTTCTCGCGGCCCCTTTTCTTATGTTTCATTATCCTTTTCGTATGTTTGATTGTATAATTCCTGTTAGAATATTTTCTGTGACAACGGTTGCTGTGGCGCTTAATTTCCTTCGGCGCTGGGTGGAGGTTGAGACTGTTTCTGATTTTAATAGTGTTGTTACTACTACTGTGTTTATAGGGCTTTGTTACCTTTCTTTCAATGTTATATATATGTCAATCATTTATGGGTTGATTTATGCCATTCCATCCCTGTCACACACAGACCTATTCATTATTGAGCATATAGGTGTTCTAGGCGAATTCTTGTTTGCTGTCAGTGTGTCATTTGCCATGGGGTTTAAGAGCTGGCGCCATGATGGTAAGCCTTTAAATGTGAAGGGTTTTTTCAAAGGTTTGAAGATTGATGTGATCGGTAATTTTCTTTTTTGCCTTTGCTTGCAATGGATAGGTAGTGGACTCGTTTTTGGGTCGAATTATAATCTGCGTTCACTGGGTCAGTACTTGCGCTTTGCATTGAGTGTACTTATTCTGACACCGATACAAGCAACAACAGAAGAGATTGTATGCAGGCTCTGGATTTTGCAGGATGTCAAAAAAATATTAAATTGGTTCAATGATAATGCTTTTTCTAAACCTTTTTCTAAGGGGGTAATCAAGCATGTGGGCTGTGTGTATAATGGGGTAGTATTTGGTTTTGCTCATATTGGCACCCAGGCAAGCAAGCAAGTTAAAAGCATATGGAGTTATTTAGTAGAGCTTAGTGTTGCTGGGTTTACTTATGCGGAAATAGCTGAAGATCAAGGAGGGATAGAGCATGTCAGTGGCATGCACACAGCACACAATCAGAAAATCAATTTGGTCTATGATAGGAGTGGTTTAGGGGCACTGCCTAGCCGTTTTTTTGTTGATGATTTCTTCGAATATCCATTGATGGCAATGGATCTGGCGTGTAGTTGGGCTGCTTATAAGCTGTGTACACGAAAAGAGGTGGACTCAGATGCAGAGTCAACATCAAACCACTTAGCGCGGGTCGCCGTATAAATATATATTGACAATCCTTTACACTGCCGTTTAGTTCTCGTTATAATAAAAATGAATTGAATGGACTTAAGGTATATTATGCCTGATTTGAGTTTGGAAGGTTGCCATAGGTTTTGGCAAGACTTTCCGGATCCCTATGTATACAAAGCCATTGCTTTGTTAGAATCCTCAGAAGATTGGACGCTTGATGGTGATCCAGATATAGAGAATGCTATCAGTGATTTAGCAGAGGTCATTGCGGGAAGTGAGTCCTATACTACCTCAGAGCAAGAGGCTTTTATCACTATTTGTTCCAGTTTACGGATGAGTCGCAAACTAAGATTAATGCAGATCATTGATCAAGGTGAAGCTGGTTCAGCATCCAAGTTACTGAGCTTTGCTGAGTCGAATCAGAATAATTCGCCGAATGTGAGTTTGTTTCTTCGACGCAACATTATTTTCGAGCGCATTCGTTTAGTCTCACGCATGTTGTCCCCAGATAGAATAGAGATGATGAAAAAATCGTTATCCAATGAATCTTAAAGAGGTTTTAAATGTATAAATACTTAGTCACTGTTGTAGCCTTCGTCACATTGCTGTCTCCCACAATGGAAGCACAACGTTATGGTCACAATCACTATCAAAAAACAGCATCAACAGAAGGAACTAAAAGTTCTGCCAGTGGTCAAAAGCGTCAAGTAGCAGTGGCTCCTGCATGGGAAAATGTGAATACACAAACTGGCGAAGTAGGTGATGTAGTTGATGCGGGTTGTATGGCAACTAAGCAGATAGTTTCAAGCTATAATCCGCTTACCCATGAGCGGACATACAAGACTGTCTGCACGAAATATGCCAATCAGGCTGTGCAACAGGGTGTCACCAATGCTATTCAGAGCAAAAAAGTAACCAAAGCACTGACTGGCGATATAAGGCATGGTACGACACAGGGGATAAAAGATGCGAAAGGGGCACTGACAGCTGATACAAAACACGGTGATATACAGGCTATGACCAGTGCTAGGGTGAGAGCAGCACAAACAAAAGATGTGAAACAAGGTGATATACAGGCTATGACC
>CAZMRQ010000012.1:26011-29793 GCA_964568795.1 uncultured Gammaproteobacteria bacterium
TATACAGGCTATGACCAGTGCTAAGGTGAGAGCGGCACAAACAAAAGATGTGAAAGATGGAATAGTTGATGCTGCTTCTTCTCTGATATCGGATCAAGAAACAGCCATGACCAGTGATAAGGTGAAAGCAGCACAAACAACAGATGTGAGAGAAGGTGTGACGAGTGCGATGTACCAAGTTCTGTTTGGTGCTCCATGGGGCGATACTTATGTGAATAGTCAAGAGGTAGCGCAAAAAACTAGCGAATTACGCACTGTTATAACTGACAGCTCTGTTTGCAAACAGAAAAATCAGTCTAAGGCTACTCAGGCCATGTGCAAGTTCTCTTTATCTGGCAAAACGATTAGTCTATTTGACTTCTTTTATTGGTTACGGCAAATGCGCATGGACCCACATCCCGAATTGGATACGCCACAGAAATATTTGTCTTTGGGCTCTTTGATAAACGTGCTTAATCCGAGTAATGAAAAAGACTCGCCAGTGATTAAGATGATGAACAATATGTGGACAGGTGCTAGCAAGATGACTGGAAGTTCAGTCGAGGATGAAGTGACTGTGCTGAGTGATACGTTGAGAATGATGATTTTCCCAGTTGTACACCCGCTGTCAGTTGCCCCCACGTCTGCCTCAAAGTCCACCAAGAACCCAGATGGGGTGACTGTAAAATTGTCGAGTGTTGCTCTCAATCAAACATATCATGATAAATCGATGTCAAAAAAGGTTAAAGGTTTATTTAAGTCTCTGAAAGCGGATAAGGATCTTGTCAGTAATATGGAGCATTACTATATGCCTTTACGTTTGCTTGATATTAACCTGAACAGTTGTCATAGAAAATATGAGGTTGTAGGAGAGTCCAAAGCAAAGAAAGCAGCTCATTCAGCAAAAAACATGGGTGGTAAGTATCCTGATTACAAACTATACACGTATTCGGAGGGGGATGATCCAATAAAGAATCCCAAGGAGATTACATGCAGTTCGTACTGGCCGGGAGAACCTCTAAAAAAAGGAGCGCATATTACATCGAAAGGAAATGGTTTTCCAGGGATATGGACTCATCTTGAGACGCTTGTTACTAAGCTAGGAAGTAAGCAACCAACAAGTCAGGATTTGCATGATATGGCTTCTGCCAGTGCTAATAAAACAATCTATGCGAAAATGGGATCCTTTGATGTGCTGAAATGTCTTTCAGATAGTGCCAAAAAATCGGCTTCTCAGCATCATGCTGAGGGAAACAGTCAGAGTACTGATAACCAAAGCGCAATAGAAAAGGCAACAGGATTAGCCTGTCAGGAAGCTAACCTCAATATTTTGCAATTAGCAAAGTATTACAATCATTATAAGTCAAAATATAAAAAATATCTTGATAAGAATCAAGGTTTTGGGGATGTAGATGGTTCTAAAGACGGAAAATCATTTGTGACCAATCTGATGACGTATGTTGAAGATACGATGAAGTCTCTTGAGGTCCTCTTCGTTTTTCAAGCATATCCGCATGTGGCTAAAGAAGGCTTGCCAAAAATACCAAATTACAATGATTTTGCTGGCGTTGCGACTTATGTGCACAAGGATGCTGCATCAACAGCTGCAAAATCAACAAGTGCACCGCCTCAACATGCCCACCATTCAGCTTCAGTAGGCAGTAGCTTGCATGCATGGGTGACAAGCACTCATGGACCCAGTCCACTTCGTCTTGCTCATGCACATCAGCAAGACACGCCTAAAGCGAAAGCTGCAAAACAGTTTTTAGAGATCATGTCTGGATCAGAGTCAGCCGGTCAAGTATTTGTCCCGGGCATACCGTTTCCCTATGATCAGAGTGGTAAAGATGGCTCTCGTCAGGTGATTTCTGAAGCAGGGGCGACTATGGTTTTGGTTAGTACCAAGAGCAGCAAGTCAAAAAAGAGTGCCCCATTTATATCTGATATTATTCAAGCATCTATTGGATTTGGTTTAAGTGGAAAATTTGTAGTGGCTATTGCGAATGATGACGGAATGACAACAAACACGGATCGTCAGAACTATTACAAGAAACTGAACACTGATATTCAAAAGTATCAAGCCAATAAGATAAAAGGGCTGGCATCAAAGTCATTTGCGTTGGGTGTGATGCATGATTTTGCCGCTGAACGCAGTACTAGTTTAAAGACCTCAGCAGGGTTTTCTATTACACCTATGCAAATCATCTTACAGAATGGCTCCTGGCGTCTGAGGGATAGTCAGTGGTCTAATAGTATTAAAACTATGGATAACGACAACCTTTTGCGTGAGATCGCTTATATGCTTGCAGAACAACAATTTTTGATGACCGAACAATTGGTTGCTTTGAAAGAGATCAAGTTCCTGAAAGCCATGTCGTCAATGACTGAGGCAGAGGTGCCATCATTCGGTTCAGGCAGCATGTCAGGGATTAAGAACCAGATTACAAATTACATAGCAGGCCGTGATATTCATCCAGATATGACCGATCCAGCAGCGATTCAGAAGTCTGTCAGTAAGATGAAGACACCTGATACGTCTCACATTACAGATGGTTTGACTGGAAAAGGCAAGTCCAAGTCCTGATGCTCTCATGCAGAGTTTGACCTTCTTCCTTTCTGAGAGGAAGAAGGCTCCTTCTTCGATGAAGCTATAAATACACTCATCTCTCTCTTAATATGTTTTCTGCATTCACATGGTACTATTTAACGCGTATAGTAAAAAAGTGTGTCTTTGTGAGCGTGTCTTAATTGAATTGATAATCAACTAATGGTTAAACTCACCTTCAGCTGGGTTTAGTGCGGTTGGGATTAACTTGAGTTTTGCGTTTTTTTATCTTTCAGTTTTTTGAAAGTTCTTTTTAATGGTTGCTATTTTCTATATATCTCTTTCTTAAATTTAGCCATAGTTTAAAGGACTCACTGAAAAAACAGCTAGAAGCAATGAGACGTTTTTTTAATAAGTATGTGCTGATTTTGAAACACGCCATATTAAGTTTAAATGGGAACACTGTCATGTCTGCTTGCTCATCACCACTTAAGATAGCAACGGATCACTGGTCTTAACGGTTTATCTGGTCGATATGTCAGTATTTTGATGCCATTGGACTGGATGTGGAAGTGAAGCATTTTTTCTGGGAGATATGGCAGAGCTGCTAGTTATATTGATTGTCAGACTACTATGTGACAAAAATCATCTGTCGAAAGTCCAATTCATTGCATTGTATTCTTGCTTCTTAGGCAAGATGTGTTATTCAGGTCTGATAAAAGACAAATACTCGATTAATAAAGAGAGGTCCTGCACGAGGTGAACGGTCCTGTCCATTTAGATAGTTTTTAGAATAATGCCATAGGATGTTCATGAAACGCAGGTAGAATGAATAGGAGATAGGGGCTTAATAAGTAAAGCTAAAATTAAAGTCTTCTATCTTCATAAGGTACTAATAATAAGGCCTTATTTAAATAAAAAAGACTTGACGCATGATAAATGAACTATAGTACTAGTAACAATGATAAAAGAAGTCAAATGAAAACATTGAATGCATTAATTGAAGCAGTGAAGTCAAATGAGAGAGAAAAAATGAATAGGCTATTGGATAGCGGTGCTGATGTGAATGCGAAAGATACAGATGGCTATACAGCACTGGTGTGGGCAGCAAAGTATGGACACACGGAGATAGTAAAAGTTTTGCTAGCCAGACCTCGGGTAGAAGTGAATGCGCAAAATAAGAAAGGCGAGACAGCACTGGTGTGGGCAGCAAAGTATGGACACACAGAGATAGTGAAGGAGTTATTGAAGAATGGTG
>CAZMRQ010000013.1:0-27243 GCA_964568795.1 uncultured Gammaproteobacteria bacterium
GATTGGCGAAGGTCAAGACCCAGAGTCAGTCGACAGCGACGATGGGAGGCAGTGCCGGCACGATATTGTGACGGCCTCGGGTGCATTTGAAGTGTTGAGGCATATGTTTTTATGTGCCGATAAATTAGAGGGGCTCAACTAGATTATGGGCAATAAAAGCAAATCATGGCATAAAAACAGGATGATGCAAGATAAAAGCCTTGCCCAGCGAGTTATCTGTTATTGATGTAATTTGGTGCCAGAAATGGCGTATTATGACAGTATTCAGATTGAAGCCTTTTTGTCTCAAAACATCTGAACCCATGCAGCGATATTGACAATCAAGAAGATTTATGTAAATATAGAACTGTATACCATTTTTGCATAGGTTAAGATATGAAATACACCCCAAGGGTTGTTGAAAGTAAGCTTGAAGAGTATATCACGTTTTTTTCAGTCGTCGGACTTACAGGACCACGCCAGTCTGGTAAGTCAACTATGTTATTAAATAAGTTCAAGAGTTACAGATATATCAGTTTTGATGACCTGAGAGTTGTTGAAGCTTTTTATGATGACCCAGAAAAGTTTATGAGAGTATACAGCCATCATGTCATTTTTGATGAAGTACAGAAAGTTCCCGAAATATTCAATTATGTCAAAATTTTAGTTGACAAGGATAGGTCAACCACTGGGAAGTTTATACTGACAGGCTCTAGTCAGTTTTCCTTGATGAAAAAAATCTCAGAATCATTGGCTGGAAGAATTGGGTTACTGTCATTATTGCCATACCAATATTCTGAAACCTCAGATCAACATAAAGATAATTCAGTGTTTCTAGGCGGATATCCCGAATTGGTTGAAAAGAATTATGCTTTATTCAGCGATTGGTTTGCATCGTATATGAACACGTATGTCAATACTGATGTAAGAGCTCTGACAAATATTGGTGATTTACGTGATTTCAATAAGCTCATTCACCTTTTGGCAGTGAATGCGACTCAACAGTTGAATATGTCGATTTATTCAAAACATCTGGGAGTAGATGTCAAGACGATTAAACGGTGGATATCTATATTAGAGGCATCTTATATCATATTCCTTTTGCCACCGTTCTATGACAACCTCGGAAAGAGAATTGTCAAGGCACCAAAAATATATTTTTATGATACTGGTATGATTTCTTATTTAGTAGGAATTGAAACAAGAGCACATTATGAAAAGGGCCCCATGTCAGGAAGTATTTTTGAAAATTATATTGTGTCAGAAATAGTTAAAAATGAAACTCACAAAAAGACTAATTCTCATTTATATTATTACAGAACAAGTAATGGTGTTGAAGTTGATTTGATATTAGATAGAAGATGTGCGAGGCGTTTCATAGAAATAAAACATGGTGAAACATATCATCCCAGAATGATAAAGCCATTAGAGTCCATAGTCTCAGAAAAAGATGAAGCCTTCCTGCTCTACAGTGGTGTGTCAAAAAACCTGTCAGATAAGGTCAATATCATGAACTATAGTGAATATTTTCATCATATGTAAAAATTGGCACAGTTTATGATTGCTGATCTATGAGAAGACAGTCACTTTATTGAGAGAAGCAAGTCGTGTTGAATAAAAAAATAGGCGGAATATAGGTCGCTGTAAAATTATTGTCTTCTTTGATCCGCTTTGCTGAGTTATCGGTTCTTTGATGTTGAGCTGGCATACTTTACTGCCGCTGTCATGGCTGCCAGAGTATGCGAGTCTGTGCTGCCGCAATCTCATCATAACATTTGGCAATCTTCCTCAACATTCGGTATGATTTTCTGCGGGAGATATTTTATCTGCATAAGGCCTCCTTTTGGTTAAATTATGAGTCCTTATTTTATCACATATTTGTCTCATCCACATCTGAACCTATTCAGGGCGTCATGCAACCCATATTGAAACCCTTGAATAGAAGCCATTTGCCGACAGGCAAAGAGTATTCCAGGAAGGTAATTTTGACGGTCGAAAACTTGGTGCTCAATTCTTAGCTTGTCATACTGGTTTGACAACAATATCTCTTGTTCAGCCATATAGCGATCATCTCGGTGTGACTCAATCTTAATTTGCTGTATATGTGGCTGTATCTTCTGCCGAGTTGCAATGGCAGTTTGTGAGGGCTGATCGTGTTTTTGGCTATGGTGCCGTTCTATGATCAGCGCTGTTTGATAGAATTTAGCTGCTTGCGCAGCAGCATTCATCATTAATACAGCCCCTATGCTGAAATTAGGTATTTGCCAGCAACTCGTGTGATACTCTGTACACCAGTGCTTCAATTTCTGCTGCTTTTCTTTGGTAATACCACTTGTTCCTAATACGAGTGGGATTTGTTTTGACATGATCAGCTGGACATGACGCATCACGTTACTTGCTCGAGTTAAATCCAGTATGAGGTCAGTATGAAGGGTGGAAATACATTCTTTGAGCTGATCATAGGAGCTGGCTCCACCTACAAGATAAAGGTCTGCTGTTTTCTCAATGCCTTGTGCTGCTATTTGGCCCATTCTTCCGTTGATGCCATTGATAAATATACGCGTCATAGTGCTTTTCCAAATAAGCTGACCAGTATTGCCAAGGGTGCAATAGTGCGGCATATCCAGCGGATAACTTTTATGAGATATGTGTTGTCTGAGATGCTTGTCCATGCTTTCTCTGGCAAGAGCCAGCCAGCACAAATAGTAAAACCAAAAGCACCAATAGGAAGTAAATACTCGGTAGCTGTGCTGCTGAGGATATTAAAAAAAGGCCCCCCTTGAAATTGAAGTGTTGATCCTGTCGTAAATGAGAAAATAGCAGGAATAGCAAGTATAAAACTCACGCTACTGACTGCTAGACTAATAGAGAATCTACTTGCTTTAAATCTGGCTTGAGACATGACTACCCAAGGCTCAATCAATGATACCGTCGATGTGATTGCAGCAGACAGCAATAGAAGATAAAAAATACCGCCTAACCATGGGGCATGTGAATATGTTAAAATGGCTTTAGGAAGTATGTCAAACATCAACGTTGCGCCACCAGATACATGCATGCCAGCATTGAAAATAATAGGAAATAAGGCAAAGCCACTAAGGAGTGCGCAAATAACATTCAATAAAGAAATAGTTGTTGCCGCATAAGGGAGGTGAATCTTATCGGTGATGTAACAGCCATAAGTCAACATACACCCAGCGCCCAATGCCAAGGTAAATAAAGCATGCCCCAAGGCAGCCAAATAGATGCCACTGGTCAAAGTGCTGGGATCGAAGTGAAACATAAATTGGACTGTTTGGCTAAACCCTGGAGTGTTTATATTATCCAGACAGAACATCAATAACAAAATCAATAGCAAAGGCATTAGTATGGTGCATGCGCGTTCCAGACCTTTATGGAGACCACGGCCGACGATAAATGCGCTCATAAGCATGATGAGTGCTGTTACAGCCATCAGTGTGAATGGGTCATTAAGAAGCTGCTGTTGCGCATTGGCACTATGGATCAAGGCGTCTTGCCCATGAGCTATTAATTGAAAAAGATGATACAGTGCCCAGCTAGCTACTATGCTGTAAAAAGAAAAAATCACCAATAAAGTGATAGCGCCCAACCACCCTAATAGTGACCATCTGCGGCTGTGGCCGCGCGCAGTGGCAATGTCTACTAATGCATCTACAGGATTTTTTTTGGTGTGTTTTCCTAGCAGCATTTCTCCAATGAGCATCGGGACGCCGAGGACAAATAGGAAAAGGATATACAGTAGAACAAAAGAGCCGCCGCCATGTTGGCCTGCCTCATAGGGGAATTTCCATATATTGCCAAGTCCAACAACAGCTCCAGTGGTTGTAAGAATGAAACTGGTTGAGCTATTCCAAGACTGAGATATTTTTTTTGCTGCCATAATGGGCTCTGTCGGGTGTGTTGTTTAGCATAGCGCTATGTTTTGGAATGATCAAGGCTATCTGTTCTCTTGTGATTCCATTGCTCTTTTATGCTGCTCCGGTTTGTTCACGGTACCACGGTTGCAATTGCATTAACTCAGAGAGTCCTAAGCCAGAGTCTATGACTGCACGGCCAAGACCACTCTGAGAGCAACGTCCTAAGAATGCTGATAAGTAATAGGCCTTGTTGATGTGATGGGACGTCATTGCTTGATGCTCTTGCCACCAGTACGGGGTGAGTTGACAATGAAGACCAAGCTGTTTTTCCATCATTTGAGCGCAGTAAAGCCCAGTATTTAAACCAAGTCCTGTTAATGGATGTATGCGGTGTCGGCTGTCCCCCAATAACCCGATACGCCCATGGTGACAGGGATTGATGTGCATGGCGGTTAATGGAAAGCTGTGTGCGGGGCTGAGAGCATGGTGTGCGCCAAATGGCAATGGGCTATTTTCACGTTCAGAGGGTGCGACATGGTGGGTGATGAAAATTGATTCATCAGCCTGGGCCATTGGCAAATACGCGTAGATGCCCCGTTCATGAAAATACTGGTAACTTCGTCCTTGATGCATCTTGTCTGTGCGGATGTGTTGCAGACTTGCACATGCTTTAAAGTCTATGTGGCTGGGTTCAGCTGGCAGTGTAGGCCAGCCCGCAAGTTCTCTGGTGGGGGAATGGTGTCCTTCAGCGATAATGAGGCTGTGATAGGGATGAGAATGTGCCGTCGTTTGAATGGCAACTTGAGAGATTTCCTGGATGGTTTCATTTAAAACTGTTAAGCGCGGGTGTTTTTCAATTTGCTCTTTTAACAACTTTCTCAATAGAGCTAAATCAACAAGGTAGGCCAGTGGTCTTTGATTTGCATGCACGGTAAGTTTGTATTCAGGACCGAATACATGCATTGATTGAAAAATGCCGAATTGCGCGTGTGGACAGTGGATGTGTGTTTCGAGCCAGGACAATCTGTCGGGTGTGAGTGCTACATGCATGCGAGGTGTTTTAGTGTTATTGCTCAGTAAGATGATCTGGTGGGGGGTGGTTTTTAGCAAGATCTTCGCACATAACCAAGCTATAAGTCCTGAGCCAGAGACGATGATGGGCGGAGTCATTTGTTATGCAGCAGGTTTGTTTGCTGCCCCCATTGTTGGATAATGTGTTTGAGGATAGGTTGATGAGCCACGCTTGCTAATCCCAAACCAATGCCACATTTTTGATCAGATAAGCGTTGATAGAGCTGGGTGTATTGATAGCAATGTTGAGCGAGTGTATCAACTTGGTGGAGGTGGCCTGCTGAAAGGGCCATTGATTGCTCGATTATGAGATTAAATCCACGGGCAAGAATAGGAGCTATGGTGATTTGTGCTCGACCCAAAAGGGATATTTTGGGATTATGTGCCTGGTGAAGGGATGGCTTGATTTCAATTTGATGCGCTCTGTTGATTTCTTTCAAAGAAAGTCTGTTCCCCCAGTGACTAACTAATAAATCAGGATTAAAGTTGTTGAGACTTTGGCTGCTGGTTACAACACACGTTCCTTTTTTCCCATTTTCAGGAATCCAAGCCATCAGCCCATCAGGGATAAAACGCTGGAAGGCCATTGATTGGGGCTGGGATAAAGTGCAGCGATAAACAAGGCAGTGAATCGGAGTACAGAGCTTTGTTGTGTGGTCGGGAATTTGTGTGGAATCCGTGACAATGATGTGTTGAGACTCTTCACATAGGTGGGCCCAGTCTGCTTGATTGATTATTTTGGCTGGGGCTGTGACTTTTTGTAATGCTTGAAGGCAGTCTTTGCTTGAAACAGAGAACCCAATGCCATCGGTATCATCAAACTCAAGAGTGCCCCATTGACCCAAAGCGCTTATCTCTAATTTCTTGATTTTAAAACCTTTCAGAGTGCAGCCTTTTTTTTTCAACAGCTGATATGCGCCTGATGTGAGTATAAAAGGTTTGTTCCATGTGTCAGGCATTTTTCCTAGGGAGACAAGCTGTGAATTCTTGTTTGCCAGGAGTAAGTGTGCTGTTAGACCTGCTAAGCTGTTGCCCAAGATAGTTATCATGACATCATTGCTTCAATAGCGTCAATTTGTTTGATGGCAGAATCTGTCAGTACCTCGCACCCTGAGTGTGTGACTAAACAGTCATCTTCAATACGTATCCCTATTCCACGGTATTCTTTGGGCGCTTGCTGGTCATTGCTAGGGATGTAGAGGCCAGGTTCAATAGTCAGTGTCATATCTGTTGCTAGCTTAATGGGTTGCTTGTCATCTGCGGTGTAAGGGCATGGATCATGCACATCAAGACCAAGCCAATGGCCAAGGCCATGTGGGAAATAGTTTTTGAGGCCAAGTGATGCACTTGCCAAATCATTAAAAAAGCCCCTTTGGTAGAGGCCTTCAGCAAGCACACTACAGGCTTTTTTGTTGAGATCTGGTATGGTGGCTCCGGGCTTGATTGCTGCAATGGCTGTTGTTTGGGCATGTAAGACAAGTTGGTATAGGTCTTTCTGGGGTGATGAAAATTTGCCATTGACAGGGTAAGTTCGAGTGACATCAGCGCACATTCCTTGGTAGATCCAGCCTGCATCAATCAACAGGAGCTCTCCGTCATTTATGGGATTATTATTGCCGGTGTAATGTAAAGTATTGGCGCGGCTTCCACCTGCCACAATGGCTGGGTATGCGGGTTGACGGACACCATAACAAGTGCCTCGATAGAAAAAGTAGCCTTCTATCTCGCGTTCATTCATTCCAGGTTGAACATAGCGCATAAGGTCATTGTGGCAGGTGGCAGATATTTGACAAGCTGTGCGCAGTGATGCTATTTCAGCAGCTGATTTGGAGATTCTGGCAAGATACAGTGCTGGATTGTAACATCTTCTCTGTCCAGGGTGAGATTCAATAAGTTTGTTGACATATTTGTCCTGGCTGTCACAGTATATGATCTTGCAGTCTTGTGAACAGAGCCACTCCTCTAGTTGATCAAGTGAATGCACGTGGTCAGCTAATGATTCAGCTTCTGGGTGTGTGTGGTAAAGGTAGTTTCCTTCCCACAATAGTTTCTTAAGATCTTTGGTTGGTAGGAACAGATGGCTGCGCCACTTGTTGTTCTGATGGAGCTGAATGAAGGTGGCATTATCAGTATTTAAACCAGAAAGATACAAAAATTGTCGGCAAGGATGGTAGGGGTAGGATACGTCGTTACTAAAACAACTCAACGGCCGGGCACGACTGATGACCATCGAGTCATTGGGAAGAGAGGCTAAAAAGGTATCCTTGGACATATTTTTTTTCCGTGAGAGATGCTGTAAGATAACATATTTTCGTGGAAAAAGGGAATAATGACAGGGTTTAGAATAAAAGTCAGTATAAATCTTGCGACAAAATTAATCTGGTGTTAATATCTATATGACACTGAATATATAGAGATAAATATGGACATTTTAGACACCACCACTCAGAACTCTAAGAGATTAAATACCAGTCATCTTAATGAGAATGATATCGAGCATTTGTCACGTACAAATATCAAGATGAAACAACAGGTTGCTCAGTATATAGCTGTCATCAATGAGTTGCGCGGCAAATTAAAGACTGCTTTAAGAACGCTTAAGCATGTATCAAACACAATAGGAAAAAAAGTAAAATAGCGTGGGCTATTTGCCTTGATGTTTTTCTATGTTAGTATATGTAGTGTACTGGGGTGGCTGTTGTCTAGTATTCCAGAATCGATACAAATACTTAGTGTCGGTGGTCGCTTTGCTCGTGTGTATGTCCATACGATGGATGTCCTAAAGGCAAACATCACTGCAATGCTGAACCATGGGGTTCGGGGTCATAACACGACAGCACTCTGGTACTTTTGATGAGTTCACGCCAAGACACACGTACGCGAATGTTGCGTCAACTAAATGGTCAAAAGACAATTAATGTTGATTGGACCAGTGTGACCGCTTATTGCCATGCATTTTCTTCTCTGAGCTTCTTTTCACCACTTTCAGGGGAACCACCAGTTGATGTATTTGCACAATTTTTTCGTCAAAGAGATCACTCTACAGCACTGCCGGTGATTATTGGTCAAGATATGTTTATGCGCGAAGTCAAAGATGAAACGCCGATGCAAGAAGACTCACTTGGATTTTTCTATCCTCTTCAGGGAAAAAAGATGGAAGTGGAGCTGGCTCTGGTGCCTTTGGTAGCAGTCAGTAAAAAGGGTGATCGTTTAGGGCGAGGAGGCGGCTACTATGATCGATACTTTGCTGCACACCATTGCCACAGACTAGGGATAGGCTGGCAGTGGCAGCTGACAGATTCATGGCCAGTAGAATACTGGGATCAACGCTTGCACGCCTGTTTTCTATTTGATGATGTTGGCCGGGCTACACTCTATCAATTTGGAGAAAATAATGTTATGGATTAAAGCCGGTCATATTATCTTTGTGATTACCTGGTTTGCAGCTTTGTTTTATCTGCCTCGGTTGTTTGTCTACCAAGTGGAAAGCCCTCATCCCCAGGTGCATGCGACCTTGCGGATTATGCAAAGAAAGTTGTATTATTATATTATGTGGCCAAGTTCAGTAGCAGCAACAGGATTTGGTTTGGTCCTTTTCTGGCCGTACCACGCATTTTATAGCCATGCCAGTTGGATGCAATTAAAGTTACTTATGGTGCTAGTCTTGTGGTGTTTTCAAATATCTTGTGGTCATTACCGTCAGTTATTACTGAAAGATGAATCGTGGCCTAGTGGGCGATTTTTTCGTATATACAACGAAATACCAACACTGGTTTTATTTGTAACGGTGATTGCAGTAGTGATCAAGCCATGGCTCTAGAATGCAATGCCGGGTTAAAGAGTGTTATGAGATATCTGGAGGTCTCAGACAGTATATTCTTTCTTACAATCAAGTCATCACTTTAGATTGTAGAATGCAATGCTGGCACAGCAGCTTTAGCGTATCTATGAGTGGCTTGGCTGCGCCCCATTGCAGTTGGTCCCCAATGGTGTAAAGACTAAACTGAGTGGTACTGAGCTGCCTGATTCGGCCTGTATGTATCACGTGTTGGTCAAACACTGCTTGAGGGCTAAGCATTGTTTTTGTTTCTTCTTCGTTATTTTCTATCAATTTGTGCCATTTGTGTGGAAGATAGCTGATGAATTGATCAAGGCTTGTGGGCTGATTAAGGGTGACAAACACAGTTTGTGCATGAGTTCTGAGTATAGGAACTCTCACGCAGACAGCATGTAGGTCAATGTTCTGTCCAGTGATTTTCTTGATCTCTTGAGACATTTTAAACTCTTCTTTAGTTTGCCCATTGGGCATAGCTTTATCGATCCATGGGGTCAGTTGTTGCAAGACATCATTGTCACGGTTCTCAGCCATAAATGTCAGAGGTTCTGCCGCTACTTGGGTGTTATTTGCAAGAGCCGCCTGGTAAGAGTTTAATGCTTGTTTGCCAGCTCCTGATAACGATTGGTAAGTGGATATGGCCAGTTGATCAATGAGTTTGTGTTTGAGTAGGCCATGCAAAGCAATGCATAAAAGACTTGTTGTGCAATTGGGTCCACTGAAATTTTTTCCTTCCTGGGCCAAGTGTTTTTTAATATGGGATTCATTGACTGGAGGCAAGGCCAAACAAGTGTCTTCTTGATAGCGTAGGGCTGAACTTGCATCGAGCCAATAACCATTCCAGCCTTGTTGTCTCAGAAGCGGCAAAACTTGATGCGTGTATTGGCTGGTAGCCATCGATACAATAATAGCCATGTGATGGAGTCTATCAATGTCATAGCAATCATCGAATTGATCTTGCCGACGGGTCAAGAAATGAGTCTGATGTTGGATTAACTCAGATGTTCGGTATTGTGGCATGAATACCTGTCCAACAAGACTGTTATGCCCCACGATGCCAATGTTAATCATTGTATTAACCTGATTATTTTAGATAATATAGCCAGTTAACTAGTGGAGTTCAAGTGGGGCTACATTCTGTAACGCAACGTTTTCTAGATTAGCACTATGCGATTGCAGCAATTGTCGCAGTTGATAGGACTGTTGATATATAGAATAGTCGGTTAATGAGTGGTCTTGGTTATCAATGCAGTTCACGTCTGCCCCCCGTGATAGAAGTAGCTTTGTCATGGACAAGCAATGGTTTTCAACTGCAGTAGCCAGGAGTGTATAACCACGTTCATTGCGTTGTTCGATGAATAAAGGTTTCTTGTTGAGTACAGCAGTTAATAGCTTTCTGTTATTCGTTGTGATCAGGGAGTGCAATGTTGCTTTTTGATCCTGATTGCAGGCTAATAAAAGCGTGCTAACGTCATTGGCAGCAATAGCTTTTTTTAATAGGTCCATTGCAGATAACTTATAATGTTTCAGTAGTAGCTTGATGCATTGCTTTTGCTCTTTGTTGGTATGAGTTTGCATGCATTTGTTTGCCTGCTCTTGTGTCATGGTTGCTTTTGATGCGATTAAGTCTTTGACAGTAATAAAATCACCCAACTGGCACGCCATTTGTAAAGCAGAGCCATGTTCAGGATGTTGGTAGTTGATCATGACTCTTTTTCTAATTAGAAAGGCAATAATTGGACGGGATTGCTGGGTAATGGCATGTTGAAGCAGAGAATACTGACGGTCATTGGTGATGTTCAGCTGTTCTCTCGTTGCAGCATGAGATAAAATACGTCTCTGATGGTAGTTAATTGTGCCAAAAACTATAGCTTTCCAGGTTGCATTCTGAGTTGAGTGTGTATCGAGCGCAAGTATTAACCATTCGCGGATGTGTTCAGATTGAGTCGATTTCTTAAGTTTGTTGTATATACTGGCAATGCAACATTTAGTCGAGTCAATATGAGTCAGCCCATGCCCATTCATAATCAGCATTTTTACAATGAGATGGTCATTTTGTGCCAATGCCATTTGCAGTGGAATGTTTCCGTCGTTATCTGCTACATTTAGTTTATAATCTTGAAGGAATGGGGACAAGCAGGTAGGACGGTACTGTTGCGCCAAGGAAAGATGCAGGGCATTTTGTCCTCGGTTATTTTGTGTGCATGGATTAGCCCCGTTGTCAAGCAAGGAGGAGACAATCGGAGTGTCTTCATTGATGATGGCATAATGCAAGGCTGTGCGCCCGGAGTAATCCCGTATTTCAGGATCAATAACCCGAGTGGTTAAAGTGAAGATAAGATCTACTCGACCCAGTTCTGTCGCGTAGTGCAGTGCGGTTTTTCCTTGGAAATCTGTTGCCTGGGCTTGCTGGGTATTCATGTGGGGAATAATCTGTAGAAGATTGGGATTATCTAAGACAACACCTTGGATGAGGGCGTTTGTGCCATCGGATCGTTTTTGGTAGCCCAATTCGGCAGGGCACTCAAGAAGAGCACCAATAGCGATGTCGTTCCCCTCTTTGAGAGCACACATGAGTGCGGATTCATCAAAGTGAGTTTTTAGATGTTCTTCGGCTCCGTTTTCTATTAGCTCGTTCATAAGAGGGAGATGCGCATCTTTGATTGCGGCATTAAGGGCCACAGCTCTATCGATGCTGGTCCATTGATGATAGCAATCAAGAGCATGTTCTATGACATGAGAGCTCCAGGAGCAGATGTGTTCAAAACTGCCAAGGAGGCATTTGACGTCTATGTTGCTTTCGGGGCTTATGCTAGTAAGGACCATATAAGTTTCTTTTTTCCATTGATCAATCATTTGCTTGGTGAGAAGCCGATCATCGTCATGATAACATTGAAGTTTTTCATCTATTTGGCTGGGGCATAGAAGCATGGATCGGTATTCTATTGGGACAGACATCAGACTAAGTGTGTCGGTGAAAGTCTCAAAAATATCCCAAAGCTGGTTTCTAGACCAAGGGTGTTCGAATAAGTGTTTTGTTAAGTATAAGTGCTCAAAGCCAAGTCTACTAAATAGATTTTCTTTTACTGCTTTGATGGTTCTATTGCATAACCCTTTTTTCATTTCTGTACTTAGGTTTTTTGTTTCCAGGGCATTTTCTCTGGCTATAATGGCAAAGCCGTTTCGTTCATAGCCCATTTCATTGAGAAGCTCTGTATAGAGCAATGAGTAAAACAGTACAGTGGGTTTGTCATTGTCTTTAAAGTAGAGCAAATTACTATTTAAGCATTCCAATAATAAGCAGGGATAATCTTTTTCCATAGAAAAGTCTAAGAGTGGCCACATGTAGTCAAGAAGGCGTTCTTCAATGCCTTGAGGGCAACTGCTTTCATCATCAAAGATTTCGCCAGCTTGCTCAAAAGCCAACCGCGATTCAAGCAAGGATTGTGCCAGATTTTCTACTATCCCTTTCTGTAGATGGTAACTGACTATTGCGGGGAGATAGGGTTTAATAAAGGTTATATTATTTTTTGCAAACAGTTGCTTTAATCTGTCTAGATATTCTCGGGTGAGGTGGCAATAATGACGTCTGAGCGTTCCTAGCTCAACTTGTCTATGGGGAGGAGTGATGACATTAGGGAAGCACTTTTGTGCTTGTTCTTGAGCCCATTCAGGTCTTGCGATAAAATCAGAGTTGTGGGGGATTACTGCCATGATTTCTGCAAGCGACTGATTGAAATTAAGGTCACTTTGCATTTGACTAAGTTCATTTTTGACTAGGTGTCTTTGATGAATAAATCGGCTATGGTGAACGTCAGTGTCATTCGTTTCAATGTTAAGCTGGAAGATAGATAGCGCTTTGTCACTGAGTATACGCAGCAGCGGGTTCATCGCAATAGTAGAAAAAAAATCAGACAAGCTCTCATCATTTATAAAGTCTCTTATGAGGGAAGGGTCAGCTGATTGGACTATTAGGGGGCATTTTTCAATGCAAGCAAGTTGTGTGCTAAGCTCTTCTGAAAAAAATGAGTCTAAAACACGGTTATTTTCTACCTTAAATCGTGTGAGTTCAGGCTTCATTAAGTAGTCAGTGAGCAGCATAGCATTGCTTTTCATAAGAGGAGATTGATAGCTTCTCTGTTCCAACAATTCAACAAATTGTTGAAATTTATTGAATTCTTTTTCAAACAAATGATCAATTTCGGCAAGGAGTTTGCGCGGATCAACAATGAATGTGTCAAGGCGAAGGTGTTCCACGAGAAGATAAAATAAGTTATCTATTTTTTTTGATGACTTGATTCTCCTAACTAGATTCTTTGTTCCATTTTTCTTGCCCATATCAGTGCTCCTTATTCTTTTAAGGACGATAGTAGCAGTTGAAAATTAAGAGCAGATTAAGACTTAGTCTATTTTAGTCCAAAGGGGGTTTTGTTTCCAGGGGGGGTGTTTTAGATAGATTAGTTTGGCATTAATCTTCTGGGCATGGGCGATTAAACCATGCTCACTTGTCAATGAATCGTTTTGGGTGAGATGTTGCAGTAGCTGACTGTATTTATTAGGCTTTGCTGTTTTGGGGTGAGGGGGAAACATCGGATCTATCAGGACAATATTAGCCTGTTGACAGGCTTCAAAATGCTGGTGGAATACGTGCCATTTTGGAATATGTTGACTTTGCCATGTTGCTATGGCTGCGCATAAGGGGTTTTGCTCGTAGCTGTTAATCGTGCATTCAGGAGCGTAGTGTTGGCAAAACAGAGCAAGTAGAAGGCTGTCACGTCCAAGGCCGCATGTGGCATCAGTTATGATTTGGTTGTCATTTTTTTTGATGATGCGTTTGATGAGACGTATCAAGGGATGCTGGTGAGGTATGTGGTGGTACCACAGCTTAAATTGCCCATCAGGACCGAGTATGCAGTGCATGCCCTGGTAGATGATTTCTAAACGAGATGAATGCATGTTAATACAGCATTGTTTTGGCAAGGGGTCATGACAGAGCTTAGCTTGAATGCCATGTTCAATGAGCCAGTCAAGGGTAGAAACCTTTTGACTAACAATGTGATTTAATAATAAAGATGATCGAGAGTGAGGCATAGGAATAGCAGTCCTAAATAAGACATAGAGTCATAGAATAGTCTCATAGGGTCTATCGATTTTGGCTGACGCCATAAAGTCCATGCCAGCCAACCAAATCGTATGTTAAGTAAATTGACGCCCAGTAAGTAGGGCCAATGACCGAGGCCTATCAAGTATGGGAGTTGGCTAGCTGCAATGAGTTGGACAGTGTACAACCAAATGTGCAGTCGTGTCATTTGGTCACCATACACAAGTGGAAACATCGGCAGTCCTGCATGGGCATAATCTTTCTTTTTAGCCAGTGCCAGTGACCAGAAATGTGGGGGTGTCCAGCTGAATACGATTAGCACGAGCAACAACGGTGCAGCACTGAGCTCTCCGGTGACAGCACACCAGCCCAATGCCGGGGGAAATGCACCAAAAAGTCCGCCAATAACGATATTTTGTGGTGTTCTTGGTTTGAGGAAAAGTGTGTAAATAATACTATAGCCAAACATGGTCAGGCATGTTAGTACCCAGGTGAGGGCATTGGTCTGTGTGAGCAGAATAACAGTGCCAGTCAGACACATTGCTATAATCACTAGCTGCAGTTGCTGTGGAGAGATGATGCCTTTTACCAGCGGTCTTTGTTGTGTGCGTGTCATGTGTTTGTCTATTTTCTTCTCAAAGAGCTGGTTGCATCCTCCTCCAGCACAAGCTATCAAACCAATGCCACCCAGTGCACTGCATGCTTGCCAGAGGGTGTAGTGTACTTTTGTCAAGACCATTCCTGCCCAAGCAGTGAGTATCATGAGCAGTACAACGCGTAGTTTTAGAACTTTAGCCCAGTGTTGCCAATTAGCTGTGTGGGTCATGGTGTATCCTGACTTGGTGGTAAAGGTATATCAGTGCAAGCAAGCAGCTTAGTGCAATGGCATTGTGGGCAGTAGCAATAGATAGGGGCAATATCCAAATAATGTTAAGAATGCCAAAAGTTGCTTGGCAGATAAAGGAAACAACGCAAAAGACAACCGCTTTTTTAATAGCAGGGTTTGACTTTTTTCGCCAGGTGTAAACTATAAGAAAACCGAAGATCAGACCTGTCAATACGCCAACATAGCGATGGAGCATGTGTATTGATGACCTTGCAATGATGCCAAGACGTCCTCCTTCATGGTTTGCGCCAATCGGGAGTTGAAGGTCAATTGCTGCAGCCCAATCGATGCTTGGAAAGCTAACGCCTTGGCAGTAGGGGAAGTCAGGGCAAATAAGTGCAGCATAGTTGGCGCTTGTCCATCCGCCACAGATGCATTGCAGAATGGTGCAGATGAATACAAGAGACCATAAGGCTTTGAAAATTCGACTGACAGAGTGTCCCGCAGGACGTCTAAGACAGTGGTGCCATAGAAGGCAGGTGATTGCCATGCCGCCAATAAGGTGAGGCATGACTGCCAGAGGGTGCAATTTCCATGTGACTGTAAATGCACCAAAAGCTGCTTGGAGAATGACAAGCAAGCATAAAATAATGAGATCAGCGGATCTTTTTGGTTGCTGCCACCATTGGTAGGCAGCCCAAATAATGATGCCTGAGCCTAGCAGGCCTGCGGCATATCGGTGTATCATTTCAGCCCATGCCTTGGCAGCAGTAAAGCTAGGGTCATATGGGACTTGCGTAGGCACAAGCAATTGCCCGTAGCATCCTGGCCAATCGGGGCAGCCAAGGCCGGAATGAGTGAGACGGGTGTATGCACCCAGAATGACAACGAATGCAGCAAAAATCACGAGCAGTATATTGATTTTTCTTTCCATATCATCTGCCTAACTGTTAAGTTGTCGTGAAGATTTAAGCAACTTATTTAAATCAGCAAATAATTTTTTTGGTACATGCTCAGGCTTGTAGTGGAAGACAATGCGCCCAAGAGGGTCAACAATAAACCAATGGGCTTGCTGGGGGTCTAGCTGATAGGCTTTGAGAATGTCTGCTCTGCTTTTTAGCGGAGCGTAGGTGAAGTAGGGGTTTACCTTGGGTTTGTTGCGAGAATCGATCAAAGTGTAGTAAATGTGGACTTTGTTGGTTTGTTTTCCGAGTAAAATCTTAAGTTTTGCTAGCATATCTAAGTCTTTCCAGCAGCTTGCTTGGCAGATGGCATTTTGTGGGATGTAAAGCAATTGCCAGTTATGCTGTGGGTCTGCCAGATCTGGCCATGGCGGCTTATCTGCGAGAAGTTTGCCGTAGTGGGTGGGTTGGCCTATTTTATTAAAGTGCAGCAGCAGTAAAGAGCCAAACAAAGGCAGAATAAAGGCTAAGCTAATTGCGAGAAGTGTCCTTTGCTTTGTGGTCATACGAAGTTCCGCTTGAATATAGTCTAACATACATTAGCTGTGGGATGATGCCAAGTGTTTGGTGAATTTACTCACAACCTTTCAATAGGCTGTATAGGTTCAGATGTGGATGAGATAAAAAAGTGATAGAATAAAGCCGCGTCATTAACCAAAAAGGATTGATCCTGAGAACCAGGCGAATAAGGCTATTGCTATTAAAAGTTGTGAAAAAGTGACTTGATTTTGTTCAGGTTTCGATCAGAGTAGTGGTATGCTTATTGAGGGGAATGGTGGCTAATAAGTAGATATCCGCGTTGATCATGAGAACTGTTACTGGTTACTTGCATTATGCAATTCTTTTAGCGGAACCCAAAACATAGGCTGCTTGTAGCTAGAGGTGTCAAGAACCAAGCTTTTTGTTGTATTTGGTGATGGCCAGCAATAGGTGAAAAATGCCCATGGCCCGTCTGGCCTAAGGAAGAGCGATCAAAATTAATAATCATAAAAGTGGATGGGTCATTTTGTATCTTTATGAGGTCTTGTTCAAGTGTTTTTGCTGAAATAGCTCTTGAGTAATTAAGCAAGACATCGACGCCCATGCTTTTGAGAGCTGTGTGGAGTTCACCGATGTTTAATCCGCGTGATAGAATATTTTGTGGGGTGAGTTTTTGATTTTTAAAGAGATGCAGAAAGGAATCCTGGCTCAGATACTTGTAAGGTTCTATGGCAGGGTCACTAATAGGGTAGTTGGTGGGACAAAGTATTAAGTACGGTGATGCTGCTAGCAATGCTACAGTAACTGCGGTATTTTTGAGTAGTGAGATGGTTAAATAACAAAGCCATTTTTTGAGAAGCTGTATCGCGCTATAATGCAGTGCCTTCTTGGCTAGCTAGGGGAGTGGTTTCTCCGTAGCATAGGTGGCTAAGGAACATCAATAGAAAATACTTTTTTAGCATCATGAGCCTTGTGTCAATTGTTGTATCCTAGCCTATTTTTCATCTATAGGGAACTATGTGTAGTCACCGCATCTATACCCATACAATAGTCTTGCATCTCATGAAAGCATCAAGCATACTGCTGCACAGGAGGAAAGAAGATGAAGTGGTTAGTCATTTTATTGTTGTTGTATACTCTATGGAACCTAGTGATGGCTCTCAAATATTTGCATGTGTCATCTGCCTCTAAAAAGCAAGCAATGGTGAAATCTTTAAGTCGCCGTATTATTGCTTCGGTATTTTTATTCATTATTTTATTGCTCGCGTATCAGCAAGGTTGGATAAAACCATCCGCAAGTCTTGGTTTTTTGTATCACGAAAATTCACAAAAAACATCAGGCGGATAACCTTGAATCTGGGGTGATTCAATGACAGTCTACCTATGAAAAATAATGGGGCATCATGTCTCTTAATTGATAAAATCAATTAAGAAAAGAGTCAATAAGCACCAAGTAAAATTAAAGAAATAACCGGAAGCGTTTAAAGATTCGATGATTGAGCTATGTTTTTGATCATATTGTTGTTTGAAAATAGTATTGCAGGGGGCGTGGTAAATCGGCATAATAGTACTGTAGGAGGTACGATTTATGGGTTTTTCAGGAATGAGTTTCGGCTCAATATTATTGATTGCACTGGTAGTGGTTTTATTATTCGGTGGCAATCGTATTGCTCAACTGGGTGAAGATATGGGCAAGGCTATTAAAGGCTTTAAGAAAGCCATTGATGATGATCAGTCTAAAGAGTCATGAGTGTTGTTGAATGTGCTCTGATATTTGTTGTCGCCTTTCTTATTTTAGGCCCACAAGAGTTAGTGGCAGTAGCAAAAAAACTGGTCTCGTTGACGAGGCAGTTTAAGAATTTTTGGCGTGATCTAGAAAACAAGCTATTGGACCAGGACTAGCCAATGGCCGATTTGTTTACCTATCTTGCTGAATTGCGTTTAAAACTGGTGCGCGTTTTTATAGTTTTCTTCATCTCTGCAGGCGTTGCTTTTTGTTGGCATAAGCCATTATTTAATTGGGTTCTCATACCCCTGCGTGGGTATTTGCCAGAAAGCAGTCATGTTATTATGACATCGCTGACTGATTTGGTTCTAGCTCCACTGCAATTGGGTTTGTGGGTAGGCGTGTTGTGTTCTTGGCCTTTTCTCATTATTCAGTTGTGGCAGTTTTTTGCCCCTGCATTGTATCCTCAAGAGCGTACAAAAATCAGAGTATGGTTATGGTTAAGCAGTATTATGCTATGGCTGGGCTTGATGGCAGGAGGCTTGTTATTGCTTCCTCAGATGATTGCTGTACTTATTTCATATTTGCCTGAGAGTATAGTCTTCTTGCCGGATATGAGAAGTTATATTTGGTTTGCACTGCGCTGTTGTTTTGCTTTGGGAATTGTCAGTCAGGTGCCTGTATTGTTATGGTTGATGATCCATTTTCAGTGGGTGAGCTTAGATACGTGCCGACGTTCAAGGCGTTATGTGATTGTGATCTCTCTGGTTGTAGGTATGGTTCTCACGCCGCCAGATGTATTATCGCAGCTGATGGTGGGGCTTCCGATGTGGGCGCTGTATGAGTTGTCACTGGCAGGATTTTTAATAAAACAACGGCTTTCTTCAAGGCGTGAGCGGTTACAGGCTACTCAAGCTCAGAACAAATCAGAACAAACCTATAAAAGACAGTCATGAATAAGCCTGAAGCGACTTGAACATATTTGTTGATTACTCTATGATGGGCGATGATTAGGTGTCATTATGTCTTTGTCTAAGCTACAAGTTATTGGAATTTCACATCGAACCATGCAGCCATGGTCCGAGCGCTATGTCTTGCTGACGGAGCAAGTGACGGATATTTGTAAGCAATTATCGGCATCATTGGATTGTATGATTCTTGCGACATGTCATCGCACAGAATTTATTTTTTGGGGGGATGGCTTGTCGCATATTCTACCTATCTATAGTGAGCATACTTCATTGGCCTCTGAGAAGTTAATGCAGCAACTGCACCATTATGAAGCGGACAAAGCGTGGGAGTATTTGTTGCAAGTGTGTAGTGGATTGGACTCTATGGTTATCGGTGAAACAGAAGTTTTAGGTCAGTTTAAAAAGTCCTACACTAGGGTAAGAGAACAGCTCAATGGTGACTTTAGATGGTTGTTGGAAAAGGTGATGGTTGCAGCCAAGAATGTCAGAACCACTTGTTGTTTGGGGGCACACCCCCTGTCTTTGCCTTCGATAGCAGTTAATCTAGCTGAGGAGGTGCTCGGCCATATGCCTGACAAACGTGTCGTTCTTATAGGTTCAGGCCAGCTTGCGGGTCAGATAGTGCCAGTGTTGCTGAACCGGGGAATTGAACAATTAACTATGATGAGTCGGCATGTTGAAAATGCTAGAAGATTTATTGATATGGGTGTCAAAGTGGCAGAGATGTGCCATCTCGAAATTCAATTACGTCAAGCTGATTGGTTGGTTGTGATGGTTTCCTCACCAACAGCGGTGGTGGGTAAAGGCATCATTGAGAGGGTGATGCGTCAGCGCGGGGATAGACCGTTGCTTTGCTTGGATCTATCAATGCCGCGTGGTATTGAGCCAGAAGTTGCAGATATAACTGGTGCTTGCTTACGTCAGCTAGTGGATTTAGAGTCTATTCTAAAAGAAAGTTGGCAAGCCAGAAAAAGTCAAGCTCATCAGGCCAATGAGTTGGTTTCATCATTGTCATCAATGATTTTAAAACAATATCTGGTGTATACTGCTGGCGGACTTATTGAATCATTTCGAGAGTATCAAAATAAAGCATTTAATGAGACGCTCAATAACTATTTGCTACAGATGTCGGCTGAAAATAGAGATGCAGCAATAGCGTATCATCACAAGATGAAACAGTGTTGTTTGCATATGCCAACCAAGTGGCTGCGCTTGCTTGCAGAATCAAATCAGGTCCAGGCACTGGATTTACTTAAAGAAGAGATGGGCTATGAATCCGAGAATTCTTGAAAAGCTTGAGCAGATAAATGAGCAATATAAGGGACTTAGTGAGCAACTAGCTGACCCAGATATTCTCAATGATCAAGAGAATTATTTGGTGATTAGTAAGAAGCATCATCAGTTACAAGCGCTTGTTGATGCATACGGTCAGTGGCAAGCATATCAGACCCAGCTGAGTGGTTTAGAAGTTCTCATTGCTGAAGATGCCGAAATGCGTGATATGGCTCTTGCAGAAAAAGAAACAATATCTGAGCAGGTATCGCAACTTACAAAAAAATGCATGCTGTTATTAATTCCCAAGGATCCAGATGATAATAAGTCAGTGTTTTTAGAGATCAGAGCTGGAGCGGGTGGAGCTGAGGCAGCTATTTTTGTAGGCAATTGTATGCGCATGTATCATATGTTTGCTGAGCAATCTGGTTGGCAAGTTGAGGTTGTTAGTCAACGACCTTCAGGTCAGGGAGGTTTTCGTGAATGTGTTCTATCCATCAAAGGGGAGCATGTTTTTCGTGATTTAAAATACGAGTCAGGAACGCATCGGGTACAACGCGTTCCTGACACAGAGTCTCAAGGGCGCATCCATACGTCAACCATCACGGTGGCTGTATTGCCACATGTGGAAGCAGTGGATCATGTCAATATTGATCAGGGTGATCTTAAGATTGATACGTTTAGGGCCTCGGGTGCTGGAGGGCAACACGTCAATACAACTGACTCAGCTGTACGTATAACACATATACCCAGTGGGGTTGTTGTGGAGTGTCAGGATGAAAGATCGCAACATAAAAACAAGGCAAAAGCTTTATCTGTTCTTGGTGCGCGAGTGCTTGCTATGGAGAGGGAAAAGCAGATGAGGGTTGAGAAATCATTGCGGCGTTCTCTGGTAGGCAGAGGGGACCGTTCTGAACGTATACGAACCTATAATTTTCCTCAATCACGGGTAACGGATCACCGGATAAACTTGACTTTGTATCAGCTTGATGCAGTGATGCTAGGACAACTGAGCACGGTTATTGCGGCATTGCAACAAGAGGATGAGGCAAACCGTTTAGCAGGCTTACTTGATGAGAATTTCTGACTGGTTCAAACTGAACAATAGCAGAGATGCACGCTTTCTTGGCGAGGTGGTCTTCGGCCATTGTTGGTATCGTGACGATAGGGTGTTGCATGCAGAGGAAGTCATAGCTCTTGAGGATAAAATACGGCGGCTTAATGAAGGAGAGCCGCTGGCCTATGTGGCTGGCTTTGTCCCTTTCTATGAGTGTCATATTAAGGTCAATCCAACGGTATTAATACCTCGTCCAGCAACTGAGCAAATGGTCGATGAAATATGCAATGCACACAGCCAGAGGCAAGCAAGGGTGCTGGATTTATGTACAGGAAGTGGGTGTATTGCTGTTGCATTAAAAAAGCACCGGCCGCACTGGCAAGTTTGGGGGATAGATAAATCAATGGCTGCAATCTCCACAGCAAAGGAAAATGCCCATCTCAATGGAGTGGTTGTGGATTTTCGGATTTGGGATATTACCAAAGCGGCACCAACTATACTATGCCATCCATGGGATCTGATAATCGCTAACCCTCCTTACGTGTCGCAAGAAGATTATTTAGTGGAGCCAAAACTTCGTTATGAGCCAATTGATGCATTGGTGCCGCCTGAGGAAGAATACGCATTATATTGGCCTGTACTTGACTTTGCGAGCCAATGGTTGAACCAAGGAGGAAGCTGCTGGTTAGAGCATGGATCCATGCAAAAGAAAAAACTCATCAAAATGCTAAATTCATTTGGCCTTCGTCTCAGGACATGCTATGCTGATTATCAAGGACACGATAGGATGATGTCATGCACTATTGCTTGATTTTAGTATTCCTGTTAGCAGGGTGTGGTCAGAAAGGTGATCTGTATCGTGTCAATGATAGCCAGCAGAAAGTTGAAAGGAGGGAGTGAATGAACCATTGTTATGTATCGAGGATGCTTTGTTTATGTATTGTTTTTTTGGCAGGATGCCAAAGTTTTGTTAAAGATATAGATTATTCTTCAAATGATTCAGTGGAAGGTTTTTACAATCCAAATATTAAAGGTGTGAAGCAATTTAAACGTCCTAACGGGCAGGTTCTTGTCATTAACTCCGATGATTTATTTGAACTAGGTGATTGCAGCTTTACTTCAAAAGCACTGCCATACCTCTCTTCCGCATTGTATTTCATCAATAAGCAATCAGAAAAAAGTACTGTTGATGTGCGTGCGTTTACTGATAATGTGGCCAGTGATGCAGCTCAGCTAGAATTGACTCGTTCACAAGCAGAGTCTGTTGCTTCGTATTTGTGGGCACATGGGCTTGATATAGATCGTCTTACAGTCAGCGGAGTGAAACCATCCACAGTTGTAGGAAACAAAACCATGAGTCCTAAACAGTTAGCAATGCTTCGACGTGTTGAAATCACAGTCTCACCACAAGGAGGTCGTCAATGAGAAATTTACTTGTACCTTTATCATTAATTGTCAGTTATTTACTGAGTCCAGTTTATGCAAGTACGCAAGGCTGGGAGTCAAGTACTGTTCCTGAGAAATTCGAGCATATCGTGATTGATGGGCGGGTTAATGTTCTTATAGATGGGAAGTCTGCTAAAAATGTCATCAAGTACAAGACACCATATGTGTCTATATCGACGCATAATAAGGTAATGACCATTACCGGGACTGAGAATCAAAGTGCTGATGTGTCCATTAGACTTTTTATGGCTGAAGGCTTAGCCAACTTAAAATCACTGACTATCAATGGAAAGAGCAATTTAACTGCCAGAGGTTTAGTCGGTCCTCATCAGATTAACATTAATACAGACGGACGTGTGTTGTTAGAGGGTTATTTACGCTCGCCAGACATCACCCAGAGTGGTCATGCAAAAACAGAAGTGCTGTGGTTGAAAGGGGATGATGCGAGAATACAGGTACGCAATGGTTATTTGAAGATCGCAGGATCTCTTGCAAGAGCGTATGTTTCAGTGGATGGACAAGCGAAGTTTGATGCCAAGCACTTGCGTGTTGACGATTTATGGCTGAATGCCAGAGATCAGTCTCAAGTGGTTTTATATCCAGCTAAAGAGTTTCATGCAGTAGTGGCTGATCGGTCCTCTGTTTCAGCAGTGTTTAAGCCGCGTTTGGTGAGCCAAGTTGTGGGTGAGAGATCTTCTTTGATATACCAGTCTATCTTTAACACGTAAGCCGTTGACCTTCATTTCTCTCAAGGTTTATACAGCTGATACTCTCAGAATTTGAATAGTGATCTATTTCGTATTCTTTGAAGTAAGGCGTAAAGAGTTGTCTTAGATGCTGTTGACATGACGGTTGTATCTTTTTTATCCAGTCGTCCCTGGTCTTGCTATCAGTTTCAAACCATTCCTCTAAAATGATATTTTTTTCTGGCTCTTGGCAGCTCTCCAATTTTTCTTTGACCCATCGAGTTAACTCATTTGGGACAACAGCAGAGTGAATACATGCATCTACGCTGACGTCTTCATGGCATTTGTCGAGGGTGCCTATGAGGTCATTGAATATGCCAGTAAAACATAGATCGTACACTTCGTGTTCTGTTTCATCAGCTGAGAAACACTTGGTTTCTGCTATTTTTTGACATTCCCGCAGAAAAGTGAGTATGCGTAGATCAATATCGTTGTCTGATAATTCATAGTTCAGTGGATTAGTGCTGGGTGACTTATCAATTATACCTTGCCATACTAAGCTGGCACATTGCTTTAGATCTATATGGCATTGATGATTATTTAATAAATGTTGATGTTCAATTTGATTGTTTTCAATCATTTCCAATGCTTGTATGACCATCTGCCTATCTATGCCTTGATCAGAATGCTTACTTAAAGCTTCAATTACCTGGTCTTTGATCTGGCTGTATGGAACCTGTGAGTAGCGGGCACGCAAACTCATGATGCTTTTCACAATTGAATAACTAACAGCATTAAAATGATTGGACTGTTGATTATTTAATATATGCTTGTATCCGATGCTTGGTTTATCTGGATAATGCTTTGCTAAGGTGCTGTAAAAATAATCCTCTGTGAATCGTTCAGGTTTTTTGAGGTCATTTAGTATATCACTTGCCTTATTAGCTGTTAGCTCTACTTCGGCAAGACTGATGATGATGCTAATATTATCTATAAGTTTGCTATGAGCCAGAGTATTAAACAACTGCAGCATTATCCAAGTGAAGCTATGATGTTTCATAAGCAATTGGGCAGAATCTTGCGTGAGTGTACCAAAAAATAACATGATGAGATTCCCGATTAATAGTTTTGTGCATATCAGCACAAATCTAACAATCGAAAGTACCTGTTGTAATATGTGATTGGCTGCATTAAACATGATCGGCCTCCGTTGTGTACAAAGGGTATAAACGATCGCGTAGCCCTTGGGCAGATTAACTTAATATTATATTAATAATCATGATCTTATTAGCTAGTCAATATTATTTATGAAATAGCCTGATTCTGTTAATAGTTTTGTCATTTTTCTATGAGCTTGAAAACGATGAGAGTATCGGTTTTTGATTTCAGGCATGAGCTCTGCAGCGGTGTGTTGATGGTGCTTAGGGATGAAGATAGGGTCATAGCCGAAGTTCATCAGTCCTATGGGTTCTGGGCTTATTTTGCCTTCCCAGCTTGCTCTGACTAACCAAGGATCAGGATCGTTTGGATGATCAACCAATGCTAGCACACAGACGAATCGGGCGCTCCATGGGTGTGGCTTGTCAGCAAGTTTATCAAGAACGCACTGAATATTTTCTTTGCTAGTGCAATATGGCCCTGCATATCGGGCACTATAGATGCCTGGTGCACCATCCAAAGAGTCGATTACTAAACCAGAATCGTCAGCCAATGCAGGATGACCAGATGCTTGAGCGTATGCTCTGGCTTTAATCAGTGCATTTTCAACAAAGCTCAATCCATCCTCAACCACATCGATGGGATGTGCCAATGTGCTTATATTAACAGGCCAGTCTGAGCATAGATCCTCTAGTTCTCTGATTTTTCCTTTATTGCTTGTTGCAAGAATGATATTTTGTTTGGACATAAGGGGCATCATTGTTCATAATCATATTGTAGCAAGAAAAAGGTAAATCGCAATGAAAAGGTTACTGCAGTCATTAGTCGTGCTAGGTTTTTTAGCATGGCTTGGGTATTTGTATATTCAGGGTGACAGGTTAGATGATCTGGCAGAGAACGCAGCTAAGTTTAGGACAGCCATGTCTGGTTCATATCAGTTTCAGGCTCAAGGAGCTATGCTGACTCAGAGCCATGACAGTGAGTGTTGGTTAATCTTTGAGAATATACACCCAGATGTTGCTTGGTACCGTCAAGAAGATCAGGCCTTTCTGCATACACAAATTACCAGTTTAAAGGAACTATTAATTCACTGGGATAAAAAGCCAGGGAGTGAAATGATGATGACGTATGCGCAAATGCCAAAGTCTAAAAAAGGGATGAAAGTTAAGATGGATCATTTGGTTGATCATGATATCCAGAAAAAAAAGATGATTTGGGCTGTGAAACCTATAAGTTCTGATATTAAATCATGCCCAAGACATGTTCTTCATGAGGTTATGGCTTTAGGGTTTTAAGGGGCTGGAGTAGTAGGGTTAGAAGTTTTTTCAGGTAAACGTTTCTTTTTGCCGCTCATCTTTGGTTTATTGAGCTTTGCATTGGCGAAAAAATCTTCCTGGCGGATGAGCTCATCATAACAACGAGAATTTGTACAGGGAGTATCAGATTGCTTCTTAGATTCCTTGCTTGAATCACCAAAAAGGCTTATGCCCTTGAGAGCATCAGATTGCATCTCAGATTGCTTGCTTGCACCAACGCCCAGTGAGCAACTTGCCGCAACAGCAGGCGCCCCACTTCTAAGAAAGGCGTGTTCAACTCCATCTTTGTACTCTTTATTTTTCGAAGGTGGAGTTTTCCTATTTATAGCACATTTGAGCTCATATTCCATCACTGATTCAGCCCAGGGTGAACGATCCTTATTGCTTTTACAGCCACCTTGTGCATCGTAGCCCATTGCAACAAAAAGTGCTTTTTCTATACCTGCTGTTTTAAGTTCGTTATGACCAGTGATTTTATTTATTAACCAATCTACAAAACCACCAATACCAGGGACTAGTCTCCAGAGCCTCCTTGTGCGCCAAATAAGTGTGGATTTTTTATATCTCTTAAGAAGTTGACGAATCACCTCTTGTTGTTTCTGATCTATAGGCTTTGAAAGTATGTCCTCTGCTAGAGCTTTAATTTTATTTTGTGATTTCCATGTATTATAGAGACTTCTTTCACCTGGGAGTAGTGCTATGTTAAAACGAGGTTTTAATATCAACCTCACGACAGGTGCTACAATAACATTAAGACACCCGAGTAGACCCCAAACAGGGGACTTCCACCAACTTTGAGAGATGTCTATAGAGTAATTCGTTGAAATAATCTTTCTCGAGGGTAGGGGTTTGGTCTTATTGTATTTATTTACAGCTGAAATCTTTGCTACAACCAATTTTCCTTCGTTGTCGTTGCGAGGCATATTATTCTCATCAACAAGAGCTTGACTTAGAATGGGGTCTCTTCGTGCGTTTGGATCCGTGTGATCTGTGGTTAGAAGGTGAACAAGTCCTTTGATGTTCATTATAGTCTCTGTTATCTGATCATTTGAGTGTATAGGAACAAGGTGAGCTGATCTGATATTTCTACCTAGATACGTACGACCTTGTTGATCATGATAATCTTTAAAAGGCTCCTTGGCAGACCAGTTTGTTTCCCAGGCATTGCCAAGTACTCCTTTTCCTGGATTTTCTTTATCCTGACGGAATTTCCCATCTTGACCACTGTGTGCCTGATTTGCAGGATAGCATGCTTGTATAGGATGAGTTTTATCATTAGCGAGAGCTTTGACCATGGCTTGTTCTTTTTTGTGTAGTCGTTTGTTGGCTTTTTTAATTTCCCGAGTGTTGGGTTTTCTAGTGTTGTCTCGTTTCGTCACATCGGTGTTTAGATTTTTTGCAACAATAGTTGCAAACGCAACACGCATATTGTTTATCAATTTTTTTATATTTTTTTCATCGTAAACATCACCTAGTCTC
>CAZMRQ010000013.1:27343-29275 GCA_964568795.1 uncultured Gammaproteobacteria bacterium
TTGAATAGCCTTCACAAGATCCTTGTATTCATCGGTATCTGGAAGATTTGATATTGAGGCGAGTGTGCCTTCTTGTTGTATTAATGGCGTATGTTCATCTGGGCCGGGCATGTGTTTCTCTCATCGTTATTCCTGCATCAATGAGTATAGTCGGTCTAATTGTCTAGGGGTGTTTTTTTTTATTAATTTGCTTTAATTCATGTCTTTAAAGATGATGCTGTTCAGCGTGTTGTAATAGATGGCGCTCAGTGTCTCAAGATCTTCATAAGGAATTGATTCGTTGGCTTGATGCATGCTTTGATTGATATGCCCAAACTCAATCACTTCACAGTTAAAGTCTTGTAGGAAGCGGCCGTCAGATGTTCCTCCACCTGCGTTGAGATCAACTGCAGTGTCAGTGATGTTTCTGAGTTGTTCAGTGAGGGCTTGAGTTAATAACCCAGGCTTGCCGTCATACGGGACGGATGCTTTTGACCAAGACCCTTGTATCGAGTTATCAAGGCAATATTCTTGGAATGTTTTTTGTAAAGTGTGAATATTGCACCATGGATTAAATCGCAGGTTGAAAGAGAATTCGAGGGTCTGTGGCGTGACATTTGAGGTAATCATAGGACTGACACAACGGGTGAATGTCAAGGAGTTGCTAGGGAATAAATCGTGTCCTTTTGACTTTAGGGTAGCTTGATCAATCATTTGCTGCAGGTCTTTGGTCAATGCAACAAATTGGTCTATGGGATTATGCACTGTTTCAGGGTAAGCGCTGTGGCCAGATTCTCCATTGATTGTTCCATGATAGTGGATGGAACCCCGACGGCCAACTCTGATGCCATCTCCAAGCTTATTAGTGCAGCTAGGCTCGCCGATCAAGATATGTTTAGGTTTGATTTGTTGTTCACGTAGCTTTTCAACAATCACTTTAGTCCCTTCTTTGGCTGAGGCCTCTTCATCACTGGTCAGGATGAGGCCAAGAGGGTAGTTGGGCGTTTTAGCCAGTAGTTTTGGCAGCATGGCTAAAAAGCAGGACAGCGATCCTTTCATATCAGCAACGCCTCTTCCTATGAGCATGCTATCTTTATGAACAAGGGTATAGGGGTTAGTTGACCAAGGCTGTGAGTCTGTTGGGACAACATCTGTATGTCCTGCATAAATAAGACGTACTTTTTTCTCTGGGCCAAGCCAAGCCCAGGTATTGGTTGTGTCTCCTTGACTGTAGTCACGCCATTGAAAGCCCAGGTCACTGAGGTATTTTCGTATCCACTCTTGACAGCCGGCATCATGAGGGCTAGTGGATTGGCGTTGGATGAGCTGATCTAAAATAGAGAGAGATAGAGACATACTGCAGTATGCCTTAATCTGTACCAGCTTTCAAGCTGGTCTTTGAAGCTTGCGGTGCAAGCGCTCTGCTCCCTTAGTTCCAGTGAAATCAGAAATCCATCTGGGCTTCTCTTATGCAGAGCCTTTTGTGAGAGATCATTACGCCAGCGGTTGGCTTAAGGAAATCTTTATCAAAAAGGCTCTTTGAAGTTTTATTTTATTATTTATTTAAATTCTTGAGCCGCTGTCTCTAGGGTCCCAATAAGGCTTTTGAGGTTCTTCCCATTGTCTGCAAATAATGTCGCCATTATTACCGATGGCAAGATAGTAGGTGCCACCACCAGATTACCCACGAGATTAACTGCGGCAATAGCAGGGTAAACAGTGGTTCGTAGACTGAACTCTGGTAAAGTTTTTTGTCCAAAAAAGTCTCCAATGAAGCCAAAGAATTTCTTACCAGCTCTTCTACTCGACTGATATGCGCCACCATTAACAATCTTGTTAGCGTGAAATGCCATCAATGGCATCAAGGAAAAACTAGATATTATACCGGCTGGCATGCCAGTCACTGTTCCCAGTATTACAATGCCTGCTAAGATTGCCCAGTAGCAGAAAGTA
>CAZMRQ010000014.1:0-29176 GCA_964568795.1 uncultured Gammaproteobacteria bacterium
TCAAAAACTTAAATTTTTTCCAAAAGTTACAATTGTAGAAAATGAAATTTTTGATACAATCGGTGAAAAATCACAGCCGCATATTGAAGAGCTATTTGTTGTATGGAAAGATAACGTTGAGTTTGAAGTATTCAATAATGACTGGCTCGGACCATCTCCCAACCAGTTCTTTTTAAATTTTTCAAATGAGATAATGGAGACAGATGAAGACAGAATGATCGGAGCCTCATTTATAACACCTTAAATAGTTGTGATTGAAAGAAATATATTTTATGAGTTTAAAAAGAAATACCGATATTGACTTAGCGCTACTTTTTCAAGACTTCCCACAATTAAAAGGTGCATTTGAAAATTTTAAGCATAAAAGAAAGTCTATGAAGGAAATTCTTTTAAAAGAACGATTTTATTCTAATGAATTTGATATATCTGCTTATGTAAAACTGCTTGCTATTAAAAAGGTACATAACGATCTTGAAATAAAAGTTTTATTTGCTCATTTTTCGCCTTTTCTTTATGAAGTTGAAGGCCTCGGCCTTCCTGCATACTTTAAAAGCGCATTTCCTAACTGCATAGTAGATTTTACTTATGATAAAGGCAGGAGATCTAGTAAGGTTTATCGAATTGAGAATGAAGGTTTAGCTGTAAAAGTAAACTCACGCAAGTGCCTAGAAGACAGCTACGATCTAATAATTTCTAGGTCTTCCGCTCTAAATAACATGATGATGAGAAGCCATGAAAAATCTACGGTGATAAATTCAAAATATAAAATAAACATCAAGACAATGTCATATAGGCCCAATTATGTGCACGCTGATTATTATTTTGATGAAAAGGATATGTCACCGCCAGTAGATCCTGTGTATGAAGTTAGTGCCAATGAATATTTTAATAAATTTTCAAAAGAGAAGCTAGTAGTAGTTCCCGGAACTATAAAATTGGCAAAGGGGCAACTTGACCTAATAAAAAATATAGATAAAGAAGTGCTGTCTGGAAATAAACTAATTTTTCTAGGAAAGGTAGAAGATAGGTCTCATGAGGTGATGATAAGAAAAATTTGCGAAGATAAAGGTATAGATTATTATCTTCCTGGATTTTTAAATCGAAATATATCAAATTACATTAAGCATATGTGTAAAGTATCGATTTTTCAATATCAACCCCATTTAATTCCTAGCGGATATCCAAGGTCTTTGGGCGAATCAATTGCTTCAAAAAACTATTCAGTAGTATCTGATAAAATTATCGTTCCATATTATTTTAATGACTGTGTATTAGTTTATAAAAGTAAAGATTTTAATCAGATGAATCTAATGATACAAAAAGCAGTGAATGAAACAAAAGACGAAAGTTTCTTTAAAAATTTCAAGCAAAGTATAAGTTTTTCAGATTATTGCTACGAAACATTAGAAAAAATTCTAGATGTATCTGGTATAAAATAATATGAATACAGACAGCGGTACTTATACCAAAGAAAGAAATCAAATATTTCAATATCTAAAAGATAGTAATTGTGCAGGTGCATCATCTGTTAATGATCCTAAAGAAAATACCCTTGTTTTTGTTAAGGCCACAAGTTTTTATGATGAACTTATAAAAAATGTAGAGAGTAAAAGTATTAAAAAAGTTTTTTTGATTTTGGAAGAAGGCTTAAAAGAAAGAAAAAAGAATTCGATTCTTTTAATAAAGGCATCAGAATATGCAGAACTTTTATTCGCTGAATATCATAATTCAATAGAGTATGATGATTGCTCAAATATTATTAGTGACACAAGTTTTATTCATCCATCTGCAGTGGTAGGCATAACGGGCCTATGGATTAGGAAGACACCTGAACAAAAAGTGATTAAAATGAAGCACATAGGCAACGTTGTGATAGAAGACAATGTATACATTGATGCCTGCACTACTATTCATAGAGGGACTTTTGGTTCTACAATAATTAGAAAAAACACTTTGCTTTCTTGTCATATTAATGTGGGTCATAATTGTGACATAGGAGAGAATTGTTTTATTGGTCCACTGGTGGGTATTGGTGGGTCAACAAAGATAGGCAATAATGTGAATATATGGCAAGGCGCTATGATAAGAAATGGTATTCAGATATGTGACAATGTTGTAATTGGAATGGGCAGCGTTGTTACAAAAGATGTAACAGCGCCAGGCACATATGTCGGTTCACCAGCACGATTAATTTCTGATAATATGATAAAGGTTTAAAATTGGAGGCATGATATGATTGATAAAACTGCTGAAATACATCCAACAGCTTTTGTTGAAGAAGGTGCAGAAATAGGAAAAAATGTAAAAATAGGACCATTTTGCCTAATAAGAAAAGGGGCAAAGATAGGTAATAATTGCTCATTCACAGCATATTGTGAAGTTAGAAGTGGTGCTGTTATTGGTGAAAATTCTACATTTGGAAGTAGGTGCACAATTTGTGCCGAGACGATCATAGGAAAAAATGTTACTGTAAAGTATGGTTTTGTTAGCACTACCATGGACTTTAGTAAAAAAATTGATCTAGATGCAGGCACAGTTGGCGATAATACCATGATAGGAGCCAGGGTAATGCTCGCTCCAGGTGCTAGTATAGGAAAAAATTGCATAATTGGTGCATGTTCACAAGTGAGAAAAATAGTTCCAGATAATGAAGTGTGGTATGGAAATCCTGCAAAATTTTACAGGAAAAATATCAGTAATCCTGAATAATATTAAAAATTAGAAAAGTTGCAAGTGCCATCATGTCAATAGTAATAACAGGAACAGGATCTTATCTGCCTGCTAGGATTATGACAAATTATGAGATAGAAAAAAACTGCAATACATCTAATAAGTGGATAAAAGATAAATTAGGTATTCTTACTAGGAGAATAGCATCAGATACAGAGCTAACATCTGATTTAGCTTATTTAGCATCGATGAATGCCATTAAATCGGCAGGAATTAGTATATCTGATATAGACGGAATAATTGTAGCTACTTCGACCCCAGATAGACCGAGTCCAGCTACAGCTTGCATACTTCAGGATAAGCTAGGTTGTCATGGGTGTTTTGCATTTGATATAAATGCAGTCTGCACAGGATTCATATACGCTTTATCAGTAGCAGAATCTATGCTAAGAAATGATAGTTTTAATAGAATATTGGTCGTAGGCGCTGAAGTCTATTCCAGGATAACAGATTGGGACTCCCGAGACTGTGTGTATTTTGGAGATGGTGCAGGTGCAGTTATAGTTGAAAAATCAAAAGACGGATTTTTTGATTTTGACTTGGGAGCTGATGGAAAAGGTAAAGATTATTTTACTGTCCCTGCCGGCGGATCTCAATTTCCATCATCTAAGGAAACAATAGATAATAAAATGCACTATTTTAGAATGATAGGAAAAGAAATATTTGATTTCGCCACAGAGAAATTACCCATATCAATAGGAAATATTTTACTTAGGAATAACTTAAAGCCGGAAAATGTTTCTTTAATGGTTCCACATCAGCCTAATATCAATATACTAAAAATTGTGTCTAAAAAGACTAATATACCTGTTGACAAGGTTCAGATTTGCCTAGACAAGATAGGAAATACAGCAGGTGCATCCGTGCCAATAGCTTTGGATTGGGCAGTAAAAAGTGGGAAAATAAGTAATAACGATATCATTGTAATGACCGCTGTTGGATCTGGTATGACTTGGGGGTCAGCTATTATTAGGTGGAAAAGTTAAATGGCGCAGGATGATACAATGGTAATCAAGGCCAGTCGAAATCGGCCACCAAGATATCGAAAAAGATACCCAAATATCGACTACCAGAAAAAGTATATTTTTGTCCATCCACCAAAATGTGCAGGCAAAAGTATAGAAAATTGCCTTTTTAATAAAAAGCCCATTGCCGGCAGCGCTGATCATAGGATGATATGGGAGCATCGTGAAATTATAGGAGATGAATTCAATCAATTCAAATCATTTTCATTTGCTAGAAATCCTTTTGATAGGTTGGTTTCTATTTACGAGTGGAGAAGGCAGGAATACTGTGGAATAGAATTAAAAGTAACGTTTAAAGAATGGATAATGAAACAGCAGCATCCTGCAACATGGAAATGGGATCGCCCCCCTCTTAAAGTGGATGAAGGAAAACACCATACCGAAAGACTGCAGTTTGATTATATGTCAGATCCTAAGACAGGAAATTTATGTCTTGATTTTATAGGCCGCATTGAGAATATTGATATCGACTGGAAAATTGTTTGCAATGAAATATTAAAAGAAGAGATTCATCTTCCTCATTTAAACAAATCTGCTAGAAAACCCTATAAAGAATATTACGATACAGAAACAAAATTACATGTTTCAAAATTATGGGAAAAAGACCTAGATGCATTTAAGTATGTTTTTTAAATGAGTCATTAGCAGAAAAATAAACATGAAAAAAGTGAAAAATATTGTTAAAATTTTAAGGGATTAATATAATGAATGATGCTAATGAATTGGATTTCTTTTGTCATGACACTGCAATTATTGAATCAGATAAAATTGGTACAGGAACCAAAATTTGGGCATTTTCTCACGTATGTAAAGGTGTAAAAATTGGATCAAACTGTGTAGTAGGCGAAGGTGTTTATATCGGCCCCAATGTTTTGATTGGCAATAATGTAAAAATTCAAAATCATGCGCTTATTTATGAGGGTGTTGAAATCGAAGATAATGTCTTTATTGGTCCAAATGTAGTCACAACTAATGACATAAGACCTCAGGCAATTGGTGACTGGTCGGATAGGTTTAGAAAAACTTTAATAAAATCGGGGTCTAGCATTGGTGCAAATTCCACTATTATATGCGGCAACACAATTAACAGTAATGCTTTAGTCGGTGCGGGATCTGTAGTAACGAAAGATATACCAGAAGGCGTTGTCGTAGTTGGAAACCCTGCTAAAATTTTAAGAAAAGGAAAATGAACAATGCCAGCAGTCGTTAGAAATATTTTTGAAGAGTATGTCAGGGAACGTTTTGACCTTGATGACTGTATAGCTGTAAATAATGGAACATCAGCACTTATTGCGCCTCTTTGGTCTCTAGATTTGCAGTCTGGTGATGAAGTAATAACAACACCATTTACTTTTATTGCCACAACAAATGCGATTGTAATTGCAGGTGGAAAGCCTGTATTTGTTGATATTGATCCTGAGACATATCTTATTGATCCAAAGAAAATTGAAGCAGCAATAACCGATAAGACACGAGCTATTATTCCAGTGCACCTATATGGGCGTGTCTGCGAAATTAATGAAATTAATGAGATCGCCAATAGGCATAATTTAATTGTAATTGAAGATACCGCCCAGGCATTTGGTGCAGAGTATCATTGCGGTAAATATGCTGGAATGTTGGCTGATTGTGGAACTTTTTCATTTTATAAGACTAAGAATATATCAACTTTTGAGGGTGGAATGATTTGTATTCCAAGGGGTTCGAGATTAGATTCTAACAAGATTAGGTCTATCTGTGATCAGGGACAGGTTGGAAAGTATAATCACGAGTATATTGGTTTTAATTTTAGACTAGCAGAACCCCTATGCCTGATGGCACTGGAACAAATGAAAATTCACATGACCGGTATTAAGGCTGAGCTTGGTATTCGTGGTCCTGACCAAGGTCACTATCCAAATGTTATTTACAATCAGCCCGCCTATAAGAGGTTAGGGATTACTGGCGACTGTCCAATTGCTGAAGCAGTCGCCACAGAAATTAAAGAAAAGACGTCAAAGTAAAAAGTGGTAATTGTTTTAGTTTAAAGGACTTTATTTTGACTGTATAGGAGTTTATTAGTGGTTTATTTTCATAAAGTGTTAAAAGAATATACTGGAAGGCTAAATAGGCCTATGAATTTTATTCAGATAGGATGCAATGACGGAGTCATGGCCGATCCAATTAGCGAGTATATTATAAAAGAAGACTGGCAAGGAATATTTGTGGATGCTGATTCTTTTTATTTGCAAAAAGCTGCAAACTACTATGCCAATTACTGCGAAGGCAGAATTAAGAGCGATAGGCTAAGATGGTATAATTCTGCAGTCACACCTATGAAGACTTTTAGTTCCAATACTGTGGAGTTCTACTCAATAAAACCCAATATGATTAATCCAAAGCCTATTGTTTTTCAAGGCTCAAATGCTTGGCAGTACGGTTCACTAATAGTTAAAGTTGAAGGTAATCCTGATGTTGATAAAAACAATCCTTTAGATTATCTTAGAGGAATAGGAAGTCTAGATTATGATTTTGTTATAACCCATATAGCTAATGTGGTGAAAAAAACAGATATATCAGGAATTTTATCGAAACAAATTTTTTCAGAAGATAGTGAATCTTATCATGAGTTTGTAAAAACACAATCAGTGCGTAACTCAACAATAAATGAAATATTTAATTTGTCACAAATGAGTCATATAGATATTTTGCAGACCGATATGGAATGTTGGGATGAAAAAATTATTTGTGAAATAGAAGATTTTTTGATTAAGCCTAAAATTATTCACTTTGAGGTGCCTGGTGGAATTATTACTAATGACACTTTAAATAAGTTAAACAAGTGTGGGTATAGTGTTTCTAGGACTATTGACACACGGGATACGCTGGCAATTCTTCAATAGTGAGATAATAAATGAAGTTTGAATTAAGTTCTTATAAATTAGCACTTGAATCCGCGATAAGTCAATCATATAGTTGCTTGAGTTTTGAAAAGGCTTATATTTCAAAACATAAAAAGAGCATTTTAATAAGGCATGATATTGACATGTCACTAGATCAGGCTTTGGAAATTGCCAAGGTTGAAAATAGCATTGGTATCTCATCGTGCTTTTTTGTGAGGCTTCATGCTAAATTTTATAATGCTCTGTCTGTTGATTCTAAAAAAAAGATAAGCACAATAGAAAAAATGGGTCATAGGATTGGACTTCACTTTGAAGAGGACTTCTATGACACGTATAACATCTTCGATGCAATGGCAACCGAAAAGTCTTTGCTTGATTCTTTTTTAAGTCATGAAATTGCTGTTGTTGCGCCTCCCGAACCATCCAGGCCAGGTAGAATGCTATTCGAGAAAAATAAGCTTTTGAATATTGGAATTAAATATCAGGCTTACGATAAACTGCTTTTTGAAAAGTTTAAGTATGTATCTGATAGTTCATGTAGGTGGCGTGATGGTTCGCTAGAAGAACATGTGAACGATAGAAAAACATCAAGAATATATCTTTTAACACACCCGATATGGTGGTATTATAAAACACCAATTGAGGTATATTAAAATGCGTGAAATATTAAATACACAAGTATTGTTAGTCGGATGTGGTCGTATGGGAAGGATTCATGCAAAATATCTTAGAAAGTTTGGAATAAATTTTTTCATATATGACCCATTTGACACCAATAATGCAGCAGCTGAATTATTGAGTGAAAAGCATATTGGTAATATCAATTTATCAAAATATACACATGCGATTATTGCATCACCTGATTACGTTCATATCGAAAACTATTTGCAACTAAGAGATAGTGGTTTTAATGGTGAAATTTTAATAGAAAAACCGGCTTTTATTGATAAAGATAATCTGAAAATCCTGCATGATGATAATAAAATTTGTGTAGGATTGGTTGAAAGATATAATCCAACCATAGAAAGCCTTAAGGCTAAAGTTAAGTTAGATGAAATAATTTCTTTAGATTTTATTAGATGCTCCCATATTCATGGGTCCAATCAGGCAATTAGTGCATTTAGAGATGTTGGAATTCATGATTTAGACATATATGATTTCTTAGTGGGAATATTAAGCACCGATACATTTGACTTATTTAAAAATTCTAATACTTTCAATGGGACACTTATTAGAAAAGATGGCATATTTGCTAGATTTCTATGGAGTAATGAGACATTTTTAAAAGAAAGAAAAATTATAGTAAGGCAAACTAATGCAACGTATATTGCTGATTTGATGGAACAGTCATTGCAGGTAGTAAAATCAGATGCTGCAGGTAGAAAAATTATAGAACAAGTTTATGTAGAAAAATCTTCGTCTATAGAGAGGCAGTTAATTTCATTTCTTAAAAATGAAAATAAAAATGCTGGAATTGCTGCACATGCTTTGGTACTAGATAATATTTGAGGCATATGAAATGAGAAATATTGGTGTCATAGGTCAAGGATTTGTAGGTTCAGCTATAAGGGCTGGGCTAAATTCATATTATGATATATTAACTTATGATATTGACACAACAAAGTCCAATTGTGAAAACCTAGAAGATGTTATCACAAATTGTGATATAATATTTCAATGCCTACCAACTCCTATGAAAAAATCAGGTGAATGTGATATTTCAATAGTCGAGTCTTCATTGAATAAGATCAATGACCTGTGCGCAGTATCAGATAAAAATAGCGTACAGAAAAAAATTATTGTGATCAAATCAACCGTACCTCCAGGAACAACAAAGCGATTGGACTCTAAGTTTTCAAATATTGATATTTGTTTTAGTCCTGAATTTTTAACAGAGGCGAATTCATTTGATGACTTTAAAAATCAGAATAGGATTATTATTGGAGGACCTCGTCCGGCAACATCTATTGTAAAGCAGGCGTTTAGAAAGGCATTTCCAACTATTCCTATTGTTAAGACAGGTTCAGACACAGCTGAGATGGTAAAGTATTTTATTAACTGTTTTCTGGCTGCAAAGGTCACATTCGCAAATGAGATGTATGATATATGTCAATCTGTTGAAATAGACATGGATAAGGTTACGGAGTATGCGCTGTATGATGCCAGGATTGGAAAGAGTCACTTAACAGTCCCGGGTCCGGATGGAGACAGGGGTTTTGGAGGCCATTGTTTTCCTAAGGACTTAAGTGCTATGATTTATTTTGGAAAGAATTTCGGTGTTGAGACAGATTTGTTAGACGCTGTGAAGTTAAAAAATGACAAAGTAAGAGTCAATAGGGACTGGGAGGCGATGAAAGGCCGAGCAGTTTCGGAGGACTAGGTTTGTGTCAAGGCACATTGTAGTGGGAGGCTGCGGATTTATTGGAAGTCACATAGTAGATACCCTTCATAAGCTAGGTGACGAGATAGTCGTAATTGACGATTTGTCAGCAACGGAAAATGAAGAATTCTACTTCCACAGTGATGTCTCAAGGGTCTCATATCACAGGCTTGATATATCTAAGGATGACTGTTCACATCTGTTTTCAGGGGTCAGCACTGTCTTTCACCTAGCTGCCCGATCTAGAATACAGCCTACAATTTCAAATCCGAGTGAATGTTTTGAAGTAAATGTAGTGGGTACGCAGAGGGTTCTGGAGTGGTCCAGAATGAACTCTGTTAGGAGGATAATATATTCAGGTACATCTTCGCTTTACGGTCACCAGAATTCAATCCCGTTCCTTCCTAATATGCCTGCTGATTGCCTCAATCCGTACTCTATGTCAAAGTGGATGGGTGAGCAGGTGTGCAAATTGTATTCACAGTTGTATGGTGTCCAGAGTATTGTTCTTAGGTATTTTAATGTCTATGGACCCAGGGAACCAATTAAGGGGAAATATGCTCCCGTTGTTGGTCTTTTTAAGAGGCAGGCGTCAAATGGTGCACCAATGACAATTGTGGGCGACGGCACTCAGCGAAGGGACTTTACATATATCAGTGATGTTGTGGATGCAAATATTTGTGCAATGAATATGCAGGGTATTAATAGCACCCGCGGACTCTTTAAAATTTATAATGTTGGAACCGGTATTAATTACTCTATTAATGAAGTGGCCAATATGATTGGTAATAATATAGAGTATATTGATAGTCGTCCTGCGGAGGTTCATGAGACCTTAGCCGATATCAATGATACAGTTAATGAACTTGGTTGGAAACCAGTTAAAAAATTAGAAGACATGATTGGTACATACTAGGGGTAACTTATGAAGAATATTTTAGTGACAGGTGGATTAGGTTTTATTGGATCAAACTTAGCTGTTGAATTATTGCTTTGTGGATATAATGTCACTGTAGTAGATAATATGACATCAGCAAGAAGCGACGCTGATGATTTTATAAAAAATAACAAGAGCATGAACGTTATTAGGGATTGCTTTGCCAGTAACACGGTTATTAATGATATCAGAAATGGCGAATATGACTGTGTTTTTCATGTAGCCGCTATTCCTCGTGTCAGTTATTCAGTAGAGCACCCGTTTGAGACGACGGACAACAATGTCAACAGGACAGTGAGGCTGATAGAGGCGTGTGTAGGCAATGTAAGTAGGTTTATTTTTTCGTCTTCTTCATCGGTATATGGGGGTGCTGATGTTTTACCTACACCAGTCTCCCATGCTAAGGACCCAAAATCACCATATGCATGGCAGAAGAGTTGCATTGAGGATTTTATATCCATCACATGCGAACTACATCCAGATTTCGATGCAGTTTGCCTAAGGTATTTTAATGTATTCGGTCCTGGCCAGTTTGGAGATTCTGCATACGCGACGGCGGTGTCTGCATGGTGTCACGCCATCAAAGAGGGACTTCCACTTCGTAGTGATGGAACGGGGGAACAGTCTAGGGATATGTGTTACGTTGATAATGTGGTGGACGCTAATATCAAATCAATGCTTAGCGATGAGAAATTTACAGGAAATCGCATGAATATTGCCTGCGGAGACCGCGTGTCTAATAATCAGATTCTAGAATTTTTAATGAATAGGTTTGATAATATTACTGTAAATCACGCTCCATTTCGTGCCGGTGATGTTCTTCACACCCAGGCTGATATCTCTGAGACCGAGCGACTAATTGGATACAGGCCATTGGTTAGGTTTTGGGAAGGCCTAGAGATTACGCTAGATTGGTGGGGATTAAATAATGACTGAGTCGCGTCCGTGGGGAAATTTTACGGTGATCTTGGATAGTGCCGAGTGCAAAGTAAAGAGGCTTCAAATTAATCCTGATCATGGTATAAGTTACCAGTACCATTATAAGCGACGCGAGGAGTGGACAATAGTTTCTGGCGTTGGAACTGTGCGTTTGGATGACTGTGACATAAATGTTGCAGCTGGTGATCATATTACCATAATGCCACTTCAAAAGCACACTGTTAGTTGCAGTGGAAGTGATCCCTTAGTTATAATAGAGGTACAGACTGGAACCTATTTTGGTGAGGATGATATAGTTAGGTTAAGCGACCGCTACGGCCGGTCCTAGTTTTAAAACATCCTGCTCTTCTTTGATACATTTTATTGTATGACTGAAGAAATAATTAATTTTCCAACAAAGAAGCGTCACGTTTCATTTTCTGAGATAAAGTGCTGGAAAGAGTGCTCGTATCGACACAAGTTAATTCATATTGATAAGATCGATGTTTTTAAGCCCTCACCGTACCTTGATTTTGGGACTGCGGTTCATGAAGGATGTGAGTCACTTTTAGAGACAAAAACAGTTGATCGCTTAAAAATATTAAAGGACGTTACAGATGCATGGGACAAGCACGGCTTTGGTGAGCCTGAGTGGTATGAGCAGATGCCTGGATGGTATAAGCATGTTCCAGTTGAGGAGTGGTGTCAGTGGGCTGAAAATATGTGGAATGATGTTCCTCCATTCTTAGATGATACATTTCCTGGATGGGAGACTGTAGCCGCAGAGGAGGCACTGTATGAAGACATCGATGGCTGTGACATAAAATTTAAGGGATTTATCGATGCAATTATTAAGGTTCCTAAAACTCGTGGTGAAGGCCACCTTTACTGGATATTAGACTGGAAGACAGCACAGGCATATGGATGGCGAAGGGATAAGAAGCAGGATATTTTAATGGCGGCGCAGCTTATACTGTATAAGCACTTTTGGGCCAAGAAGCATAATATACCCCTTAAGGATATCAGGTGTGGGTTCGTCTTGCTTAAGAGAGGTGGCAAGCCTGGAAAGGTCTGTGAGCTGGTAAAGGTCTCTGTGGGTCCTAAGTCTTTGGAGCGTGCCATAAAGATAATGACAGGTATGATAAAGACAGTTAGGTCTGGAATGTCTATAAAGAATCGAATGTCATGCACATATTGTGACTTTTATCAGACTGAACATTGCACGTAGCAGTTTTTTTTGTTAGAATTAATTTGCTTTAGGTAGGAATTGGCAATTGAAAAAGAAGAAAATTTTAATGTTGTGCGATCATCCACTCTCAACATCGGGAGTGGGCTGTCAGGCAAGATTTTTAATAAATGGACTAATAGCAACTGGTGAATACACATTTAGGGTTCTAGGCGGTGCCATTAAGCACGATAACTACGACCTAGTAAAGGTGAATGATGACCTGTTAATTAAGCCAGTTGATGGATTTGGCAATCCTGAGATGTTACGACATCTACTGGCTACAGAGCGGCCTGATGTTCTGCTTTTATTCACCGATCCTAGATTCTTTATTTGGGTGTGGGAAATGGAGGATGAGATACACCAGATCTGCCCAATAGCATACTGGCATGTCTGGGATAACGATCCATATCCTTACTTTAATAGTGTGCTATACGAGTCTACCGACCTGATTAATTGTCACTCATATAAGACATATGAGATGGTTCATGAGAATTTTCCTAATAGGACTAATTTCATTCCACACGCATTGCCCGAGGAATTATATTTCCCCCTTTCAGACAGTGAAATAAAAAATTATAGGATGCAATTACTTGGAAGTCAAAGAGTAGATCACTTTATTGGCTTTTGGATTAATAGGAATGCAAGAAGGAAAATGCCGTCCGACGTATTGCATGCGTGGTCAATGTTTTTAGACCAACTACAGGAAAAGCACGGGCATAAAAATGCAACGCTGGTTATGCACACTGACCCTGTAGATCAGGAGGGTCCGAATCTATTTAAGGTGGTAGAGAATTTTAACATACAGGAAAATGTATTCTTTTCCACTGAGAGGATTGAATTTGAAAAGATAAATGTCATGCACAATATTGCTGACTTTTGTGTCAATATAGCCTGCAATGAGGGCTTTGGGCTGGCCACACTCGAGTCCATGCAGGTTGGCAATCCAATTATTGCGCTCAAGACAGGAGGTCTGACACGACAGGTTGTTGATCATCGTGATGGTAGCCATAACGGAATTGCGTTGGATCCAGATGTGAGAAATCTTGTAGGGAGCCAGATGGTTCCGTTTATATACGAGGATCATGTCAATAACAATAAGGTTGCCGACGCGTTTCTTCACCTATATGAGCTCGGTGCAGATGGTAGAAAAGAGCTTGGCCAGAAGGCTAGGTCTTATGTTATGAGCGAATTTGCGATGGCCGATACGGTAAGAATGTGGAATGAGACACTGTCAAAGACAGTTGATACGTGGAACAATAACAGGAAAGAAATTTACGAGTCGTGGACCGTGGAGGAGATAGTATGAAAAGAGTGCTATTACGGGCGCCAGTGCTGACGCAGTCAGGTTACGGTGTTCACTCACGCCAGGTTGCTCGTTGGTTAATGTCACTGCCAAATGTAGACCTGACAATTCAGGCTCTTCCATGGGGAATTACACCGTGGCTACTAGATAATGAGGACCCACTTGTTGGAAAGATGATGCAGCATTGTAAGGAGCCTCAAGGTCCATTTGACATGTCATTTCAGGTTCAATTGCCAAATGAGTGGGATCCAAATATAGCTGCGTATAACGTTGGAATAACAGCAGGCGTTGAGACTGATAGGTGCAATCCGACATGGATCCAGTGTTGTAATAATATGGATCGTGTCATTGTGCCGTCTGAACATACAAAGGCGTCATTTGAGCGACACTGTTTAATGCCAATGATAACGGTGATCCCTGAGGCATTTCCTGATGCTATTCTTGAGTGTGAGTCAGGCCTTGAACTACCCCAGGTAAACTCTAGATTTAATTTCTTGCTATTCGGTCAGATAACAGGCAGCAATCCTGAGAATGATAGGAAGAATATATTTCACACTATTAGAATGATGTGTGATGCTTTTTCTAATAATCCTGAGGTTGGGCTGATTATTAAGACTAACTCTGGTAAATCAACTAAGATTGACAGGCAGCTCACGCGAACAATGTTACGTCAGGTTACGTCACAGGTTAAGAAGGGATCAGGTCCAAAGATATATTTTATTCATGGTCACTTAAATGAATGTGATGTTGCTGCATTATATAGAAGTAAAAAAGTCAACGCTTTGGTGACATTAACACGTGGAGAAGGTTTTGGTCTTCCAATCTTAGAGGCGGCTGCGTCTAATTTGCCTGTTATTGCCACCAACTGGTCAGCGTATCTTGACTTTATGAACCTAGGGAGATTTGTGTCTGTGGACTATGACTTGATTCCCATTCATCCCACTAGACAGGACCAGAACATATTTATGCCAGGCTCAATGTGGGCAAATGCCAGAGAAGACGATTTTAAGAGAAAGATAGTAAAGTTCTATAACAAGAACGTGATACCAAGAGAGTGGGCTATCGAGCTTGGAAAGACAATAAGGTCTAATTATTCATTTGATGCAATAGCCACAAGATACAGTCATGAATTCGCAAAAGTCTTAGATATTAGTTAGATGATTTTGGTACTGACAACGCTGTGTTCAATACTTGCAGGAGCTCTCTGCGTAAGTTTATTTTACATTTTTAAATTTGCGAGGATTATTCTTAATATTGAAGAGTGCGTTGAATCAGCTATTTTAAACCTAGATGAATCTTATAACAAGATATCTGATATATTAGAAAAGCCTGTATTTTTTGATAGTCTTGAGGTTAGACAGACAATTGAGGAAATATCAGCTGCTAGAGCCCTTATGTTAGAAATAGCAGAAAAATTAACGGCGTCCCTGGTGATTGAAAACAATACGAAAGAGCAGCTTGATGAAGAAAACGAAGGTCCGTAAAGTAATAAAAAAGAAGCGTGGTAAAAATAATTACTTTGGACCAAAAGAAGACCAGGCTATAATTGATTTTCAAAAGTCAGACGATTTTCGTGAGAGAGAGATTCTGTATAGGGAATTAATTCTTCCCGCATTTGATAAGCTTACTGAGAATCTTATTTTTATTCATGAGTTTTATAGACTGCATGACTCATATGAGACACTTAAAGGCGACTGTGTAGAATTTTTATATGAGACTATTTATAAGTGGGATTCTACTCGAGGAAAGAAGGCGTTTTCTTACTTTAATGTAGTCGCAAAGAACTGGCTAATAATTCAATCCAAGAAAAGGATGAAGTATTTAAAGCGAAATGTGTCAATTGATGATCCTAAATCAATGGGCATCTATGAGCTAGACGCACTGCGAAATTTTAATGTAGTACCATCTCCTGACTCAATAGTTTCTCGTGATGAACGACTAAAGACAATATTTAATTGCCTGAGGGAAATTAAGTCAAAGCTAACAAATAAGAACGAGATATTGTGTATAGACGCAATAATAGTTGTATTTGAGAGCATTGAGGACCTGGACTTCTTCAACAAGCGAGCAGTTTTTCTGTACCTTAGGGAGATATCAGGGCTGTCACCAAAACAGTTGACAGCAGCAATCTCATCACTAAAGAAAAATTATAGGGAGTTACGAGGTAAAGATGGATTCGAAATTTTCTAGTAAGGTCGACAATCTCCAAAAGACTGAAGAGAAGTTAAAGAAGTTTGGAAACTTACTTGACAAAATAGACGGCGCTGATAATAATATAAAGGCTCTCTGGCTTGAGATATATGAGAATGCTATTGCTGACCGAGAGCGTGCTAGCATGCTTTATACTGATATATTCATAGATGTTAGGGGCACACCTGAAAAGCACGGCCTGTACGGCGTCCAGTTGACCAAGTACTTAGAGCGAATGTGCAAGTCCAACGATCAGCTTATACGTCTTGCAGAGATGATAGAGAGGGTTGACCGTCAGGACACATCTGTCAATGCTGACGATATTTTTAGTAAAATAACGGAGGGTTAGGTTAGTGAGCGCATTCAAGCAGATGATTGTTACCGATGTCATACTAGACTCTGCGGCGATAACTGACAAGTATGCGGCATTTTTAAAGGAGAATGTTGCTAACTTAAATGGCACTATTATTAACGCTAAGAATATTCCTCGAAACTCTATTTTAGCTAGAAGCATCCACGCCTCAGAGGGCACATCACAAGCCACTAGTAACCTTGAGTTAGTTTTACCATTTTTTTCTGCACACATATGTCCGCCTGTAAAACCAGGCGAGGTCGTATGGGTATTTTTATATGACTCCGATGAGCCGTTAGGACAGAAATCAATTGGATACTCTAACTTTAGAAGGATGCAGATGGGCCAGACATCTGTCAGAAATCTTTTGGACGAGAGCATAGAATCAGCTTCTGGGTTTAGAGTACCAGACGTCGGCTACTGGATTGGAAGGGTGTCATCATTCATGCAGTTTGAGGACACAAATTATACGGTGTTCTCCAGGGCATTTGGGCTAACATTGGACAATCAGGAGGGCGAGTATCCTGATAAGAACGAGAAATATAACGTTCCAAAGGGTGATTACTTTAGGACTGCACCTAATGCCGAAAATAATCCCAATGTTCCATCATTATTTACGAATGGCGCTGGTGTGGGACAACCAAGAATAATAGAACCAGTAGGCACTATAGATGACATTTTTAATAATGCCACAGCTAACGGCGTGTTTGAGTTTGAGCCTGTTCCAAGGTTCACGAAGAGGCCAGGTGACCTTGTATTGCAGGGCTCAAATAATACTCTGATCAGCCTGGGTATTGATAGGACGGGCCCAATTGGTGTTCTGAATACTGATGAGTCAGGTCTTCCATTTCCCATACTCAGCGGCTCGGATGCCTCAAAGGTTGAGGAGGATTTCGTTCAGTTTGCCGGGACGATAGATATTGTTACAGGTCGTGGAAGGGGCTTTTTGGTTAACTCCGACGGCGATCCGGAACTGACTTCGGCTCGTGTTATAAATACAGATGCCCAACGTGGTGAGAATCGCGATAATACCGGAATTGCTGAGAACGATAAGGATCCTGAGAAATCTGATAATAAGAAGCCTAACTTAAACGAGGGAAATCCCGATTTCGTACTTGATTCGTCACGAATGTATGTCTCAATGCGGACAAACGGAGACAAGAACTTTGCATTACCTCAGCCGCCAATAACTGATAATTCGCCCGCTGACTTTTATACAGAAGGTGAGGACGGTGAGCTGGCCCACATACCGACAGACGAGGAGGGCACACCATTCATTATTACAAAGTCAGACGAGATTCGAATTATTGCCAGGAAGAACGAAAAAGACGAGCCTGTCGACGGAGCCCCCGAGATTAATGGTAGTATTAAGATTGTCAAGGAGGGCGATGTCGGCGAAGACCTGGCCATGATTATAATGCATCCAGACGGTACAGTCCAGATAGACGCACCCAGGATAATACTCGGAAGGAATGACGTCGGGGCGTTCGATGACGGAGCGCAGCCAGGAAGTGATACAGAGACGGGATACGTTAAGTTTAGCCAGTACAATGTTCAGATGTCTGCGCTTCATGATGAGGTGACCAGATTGTCAAAGAGTGTTAAAAATATGGCAGATGGATTAAATACAATACTCAATGCTGTTGAAACTGTATTCCAGAGTGCCATGGCAGGCCCGTTTCCAGTAGTCTCACTTCAGGGTCTAGGAAGTGCAACAATAATATCAACTATGTCTGAGCTCCTTATTAAAGGAACAGATCAGACAGCTGCATACGAGATAGCTGACGCAGTTTCATCGGCAGTGGGAGGCGATGACACTGGATCAGGTGGCACAGGCCTGAAGGACAATATTCCCGATGCACGCTCAGACACAATTTTTGGAGAGTAGAGTATGGCACTTGATAAGGATAATTTAAAGACAGAATTACTCAATGCAATGAAAAATCAGAACGATGGAAAGGAGGATCCAGACGGAAAGATGAGCGAATATGCTCAGCAAATTGCCGATGCGATTCACAAGTATGTTAGGACTGGGGAGGTTAACGTCCCTGGTGAGGGAAACAAGCCTGTAAGATAATACTAACAATTAACTCACCAGGCGGATATTTAATCTCTGGTAATCTGGATTTACAATGCCCACTATAGATTTTAAAAGTGTTGGAGTTAAAACCGTCACATTCCTTTCTAGTTCTGTCGAGGTCAAGCCGACCCCGATAGGCATTGTTACACCCCTGCGATTCGGAAATATTGAGGGTGGTATTTTTGAGATGTACACTTCTCTTAAAAAGACTCTCAACGATAATTTTAAAAATATGCTGTTGACCAATCACGGAGAGCGACTGGCACTGTATGACTTTGGCGCTAATTTACTGCCTTTGACTTTCGATGTTTCTGCTTTTGACAAGGATCAATTCGATGCGGATGCAGTAGTTAGAATAAAGACGACAGCATCTAAATACATGCCTTTTTTGGCATTAAAGACATTCGAGTCAAGGACAGATCATCACGATAATAAGAGCATTGGAAAGATAATAATAAGGATCACCTATGACATTCCGCGACTGTCGGTCACGGATCAAGTCCAGGAGGTGACCCTCTTTGTAGGAGGTTAGTGTGTCTACGAACACAAAAAAGAAACTATTGCCGGTAAGAAATCGTTCATATCTTAACAGGGATTTTGATGGATTTAGAGCGCAGCTGCTTGAGTATGCTAAGACATTTTTCCCGGATAAAATAACTGATTTTTCCGAGGCCTCTGTGGGAGGTATGTTGCTGGATTTTGCCTCGTTTGTGGGCGATAACTTGTCTTTTTACTTAGACCACCAGTTTTCCGAGTTGAATCCAGCCACTGCTGTCGAGACAGATAATATAATAAGACTGTTAAAAGGTGCAGGTATTAAGACAAAAGGTGCATCGCCCGCCGTAGTCTATGTTACATTTAAGATTGAGGTACCAGCTATACAGTCTGGTTCAAGGTACATTCCAGATGCATCATTGCTCCCCCAGATTCTCAAAAAGACAGTTGTTACATCACAGTCAGGAATTAATTTTGAACTGACAGATGATTTAAATTTTTCGTCCACAGACAACGCTGGCAATCTTAAGGCAGCTATTGAAGTTGCTACAACAACTTCATCAAAAGTTCCCGCTACATTCTTTTTATCACTAGCAGGTCTTTGTATATCTGGTAATCGCACACAGCAAAAAGTCACGATTCCTAATAATCTAGTTCCTTTTAGGACAATAAATCTTTCTAGGCCAAATGTTACAGAGATAATATCGATTATAGATTCAGATCTCAATGAGTATTATGAGGTAGATTCATTGAGTCAAGATACAATATTTACGGCAATGACCAATAGGGGCATTGACAATGATCTCGTTAAAGAAAATATGGAGATGCGACCAGCTCCATATCGATATGTGACACGTACGAATTTTAGAAACAAACAAACAACAATTATTTTTGGAAGTGGCGATGCAGACTCATTAGATGATGATATTGTTCCGGATCCTTCTGAGTTTGCTGTACCTCTCTATGGTAAAAGTAATTTTTCCAGATTTTCTATTGACCCTAATAACCTCCTAAAAACAAAGACTCTTGGAATATCACCTAAAGCCACAACACTGACAATAAGTTACAGGTCAGGAGGCGGCCTCGCACATAATGTTGCCGCCAACACAATAAAGACAGTCACGACTTTGTTTATAAAGTTTAACGCATCCCCCAGCACAAACGGCGCTAGATTTGTACAGTCAAGCCTACAGTTAAATAATAATCATGAAGCCTCAGGCGGTGAGAATGCCCCGACAATTAACGAGCTCAAGACATTAATTCCAGCTGCTAGAAATGCACAATCTAGGATCGTGACAAGCCAGGATCTTTTGGCGAGGGTCTATACAATGCCTTCAAACTTTGGAAGGGTTTATCGTGCTAGCGTGAGATCTAATCCCAATAATCCACTGGCAACCCAGTTGTTTATTATAAGCCGAAATGCTAAAGGGCAGCTTATTGTTTCGCCTGACGCATTAAAAATTAATCTGACAAATTACTTACTTGAATTTCGCATGATATCCGATGCAATTGATATTTTAGACGCCCGCGTTATAAACCTTCAAGTACGATATAGCGTAACGGCTGACGACAAGGCTGACAAGTCATCTCTAAACCAACAGATAATATCACAGTTAAAATCTTACTTTAAGGTGAAAAATTTTCAAATTGACCAAGTAATTCCACTTAATGACCTGCAAAATTTAATATTTAATACACCGGGTGTCCTGTCTATTAAGGACCTAAGAGTGTATAGTCTTACGGGCACGTATAAGGGGCGTGAGTATTCAACTGTCGATTTTAGCGTTGCAGAAAATACTCTTAGAGATATAATATTACCACCTATCGGAGGCCTGTTCGAAATGAGGTATCCTGATTATGATATTATTGGGAGCGTAGAGTAATGTATCGCAAACTGCAGGCAATTAGTGACACCTATATTACTAATAAGGTGATAAATAATAAATTTCGGGCTACAGATGCTAATGTGGGTCAGGCCGGTACGCTTGATTTATTTAAATTATATGAGGAGAGCACACTTCCAGGTTCCTCAAGCAACGTTAGTGAACTGTCTAGAATTTTAATTAAGTTTGACCTGAACCCACTAAGACAGTTAACCGGAAGTATTCTAGATATTTCTGATCCATCATTCTCGTGTCACCTAAAACTTATCGATGTTATAGGTGGCCAGACAGTGCCGTCTAATTTTGATTTAATTGTCTATCCGCTTTCTAAGTCTTTTGATGAAGGCGTTGGTCGTGATATAGTCACATTCACAGACCTTGATAAGGCTAATTTTATAACATCATCATACACAAATAGTACTAATGTCGCATGGACGACACAGGGCGCCGATAGGGACGGCCTGCTTGGAAGCAATAATTTAGATATTATATCTAGCGGAAATTTAAATGACGGTGGTGGAATTGTCAGTCTATTCAGGACACAGTCATTTTCAGAAGGAAGTTCTAACCTATTGGTTGACGTAACGACATTGGTCTCGGCAACGTTAGTTAACATAATTCCTGATCACGGTTTTAGGATATCCTATTCAGGCACCCTGGAGACAGACAAACAGACACTGTTCGTTAAGCGATTTGCGTCACGTCACAGCACGCAGGTGGATAATCGACCAAGTTTAATTGTGCGATATAATGATTCTGTCAGAGATGATACTAATAACTTTTTCTTTGACCTGACAGGTTCTGTATTTTTAAACAATTATCATCGTGGAAATCCAGCTAACATTGTAGAAGGCACTGCGGCGACAGAGGTAAGCGGAGATAATTGTATCAAATTAAAACTGCAATCCGGTTCATTTTCAAAAACCGTAACAGGATCCCAGCATAAGATTGGAAATAATTTTATTACAGGTGTGTACTCAACATCTTTTGCGTTGTCATCATATGATACTACTGCTGTGCTGGGGTCGGATACTGTTAAGATGTTCGCTGAAAAAAGCGGCTCCTTAACGCTAGACACAGTCTGGACATCGTTTACGAATACTACCACGAACCCATTTCTTTCATCATCACTAGTTGTAAAGGTCAATCCCAGGACGTCGTTTAGCAATTCACCTAAGCGTTTAAATGCGTCTATAACTAACTTACGACATGCATATCGCTCAACAGAGAAGGTTAGGTTTAGGCTTTTTGTAGCTGACGTTGACAATGGTCCTAAATTTTCAAAGCTTCCGATTATACGACCAAGCTTAATTTTGGATGATGTATTTTATAGTATAATCAATAAGGGCACGGGTGATATTGTTATTCCATATGATGATGCCACCGGCACCGGCCTTTCAGCTACAAAATTATCGACAGATTCTGAGGGTATGTATTTTGACCTGTACATGTCTGACCTCTCGATCGGCAAGGTTTATAAAATAGAGCTGAAGATAAATGATGACGGTATGGAACAGGTGATCCAAGACACGGGTGCATTTTTTAGAGTCGATAGCTAATGAGTAAAAAAATATCTAAAAAGCCAGGCCCTTTCTACTCCGATAATATACGAAATATTATTGAGCAAGGCGGTAGTGTCACCAATAAAAACTACAATGATCTGGCATCGATGGGAAATATTGCCTCGACATCGTCATTTAGGTATGACCAACCAGGCACGGGTATAAAATCATCCCAGCAACTGAATATAGACTACACTAAATTTGAGAACTTTACGTTCTTTTCCTCGGCTCAGGTTAATGTTAACGTTGCATTCGATAGGATAATTAACGAGTTTCCATTTGATGGTGACAATAATGAACAGAATGTATTCCTGGACAGCCTGACAGGCTTTGAGAACTATGTCCTAGGAAGATTTCCAAAGAACAAGGGATTTTTACGTTTTTCAGGAACTCAGGTGGGAGAGGATCCCAGTTCTGGATTTGATTCCGGCCTGGGTACACATATTAATGTTGTCGATTCTGCAGGCAGTTTATTTCCTGACCTATCAAAGAATAAGACAGGTGAAAGCGTTTTAAATCCAGGTGCCAGGTCATTTTCAGCTGAGATGCAATTATTTGTGCCTGAAATTGTTAACAGTAATCAGGTTGTATTTCAAAAACTAAATTCAGGATCGAACTCCACTGGTTTTTCACTTTTTCTATCAGAGTCGACATCAACAACATCAGGCTCCCTATTTTTTGGTGTGACATCAGGTTCGCAGGCTATGTCGGCCTCATTTTTTGTTGATAAGGGTAAGTTTAATCACGTCTGCACGATTTTAAATCGTGGTATTAGCGATAATTTAGAGATTTATCTTAATTCTGTATTGGTGGCAACGTCAAGCACCAGTTGCGATCTAGGTAATTTTAATATGGGTGCCAGCCAGTTCTTAATAGGTTCAGGAACTACACATAGTATAGTTAATGGTGGCGCCAATTTTATACCTGTCCAGACACTTTCTGGTGCCATAGATGAGTTTAGGTTTTTTCACAACGCCAGAGGAATTAGTGAACAGCGAGAATTTGGGCTTAGAAATATATCCCCCACTAGTGATCTAAAATTATATTTCAAGTTTAATGAGCCGACCGGATCGTACACATCCAATAATATTGCACTAGATAGTTCAGGTAATTCGCTTCACACAACTATTACGAATTTCAAGACATCGCTTCGGCTGCCTTTGACTCTTGATAATCCTATGACAGCTGAACGACTGTCCAAAAATCCCGTGTTATTTCCTACTAATGCTGAGGTCGTGTCACTAAATACTCTTCTTCTGACAAGTGCCAGTATATATGATGATCGTAACCCCAACTTAATAACACGATTGATCCCATCCCACTACTTTTTGGAGGGGCAGGCATTTGACGGATTTCAGACTGAGTCAGGCCCAATAGTAGATGACTTTACAGGAACATCCATCCCGGGATCAGGCAAGCTTGGAACAGCGCAATTAATATCTAGTTTCCTATACACATGGGCTAAGTTCTTCGATGATATGAAAATGGTAGCAGACTCATTTGCTACACTAATGCACGTCGACTATGACAAGACAGATAACGTGCCCGATCAGTTCTTGCAATTTCTTGCGAATCACTATGGAATATCGCTGCCAGCAATTTTTAAGAACGCATCATCCGGCCAATTTTTTGATGGCAATGACCTGACAGATTCAGTTGGTTCCCAGGCTAACGGCCTTCAGTATATACAGAATGAGATCTGGCGTCGAATACTGATCAATATTAATGATATAATAAGGTCAAAGGGAACCTTGCACTCTGTTAAGGCACTAATCAGGTCAATGGGCATAGATCCTGATAATAACTTCCGTATTAGGGAGTTCGGCGGACCGACAAAGGCTTCGCTTGAGGTCTCTAGGCAGTTTAAGTCGGAGGTTTCAGCTATGCTAGATTTCTCTGGCTCGATGGCGAGTGTTACGCCCGTTTTGAGCTACCAGGGGATTCCAAGTAACAAGCCCTTCGTGATGAGTGCATTTTTATCAGGCAGTCGCACTGAGGCAGGCTGGCCATATATAAGTGGTGACTTTCAGGATAAGGATAGGTATCCAGTTCATGGCATATCGAACAACGCCAATGATGGCCTATTCACATCAGGATCATTCACATATGAGGGAATCTATAGATTTCCTAATCTTACGACTGGCTCATATCCAACGAACCAGAGCCTAGCTAGGCTTCATGTGACAGGTGCAGCTGCGGCACCCACAACACCCGGGCACGGTGTGGTAATGAATTTAGTCGCCATATCAGGGTCTAACACGGTGCGATTGTACGGCCGACCCTATGGATTGTTAGGATTAACAAATACCGGGTTTATGACAGAGGTAACAGGCGTAAATATATTCGATGGCCAGAAGTGGAATGTCTCATTTGGAAGATATCGCTATGATGATCCTGATATTCCTATAGCATATGATACGTCTAATATTTCCTCATCGTACTTCTTGCGATGTGCTAGGCAGAATTTTGGTAAGATTATTGAATCATACACTACCGGCGCATTTTTTAATGATTATGAAGGATCAGATCGACGTTGGCTCGGCCTGGAGAATGTGAATGCAAGTACCAACGCATCAGGCAGTTTTATAGTTATTGGATCACAAAGCTTAGACACATCAAACCTTGCAGGTTATCTTAACAACAGTAATACTAATATTGCTGCACGTACCACTGACTTCGCTGGTCGGGTAACACAGATGAGATTCTGGTCAAAGGCACTCAGTATGAAGGATTGGCGGGAGCACGTCGTTAACTTCAAGTCGCTAGGTGTCGAGGACCCACTGGTCAACTTTAACTTTGAGACGCAGCCAACAGGTGCGTTCCAGCGAATGCGCCTGGACACATCGACTGACCAGCTAATAACCGACTCTAGCGCGCTTGGTGAGATTAGCGTGTTCGACTTCTCTCAGCAGTTGACTCCCTCAGGTACTGCAGGAGGTCCCTGGAGGAACCAGGGTGACCTCCCGGCATCGATTCCATATCACCTATCGGGGACAGGATTCGAGGCGTCCCAGCGTATCATCAAGCCGGAGCAGTTCTACTTCAGTATGATCTCGCCTAGATTCGACGAGTCAGCAACAACAGAGAAGGTCAGGCCAAGAGGTTTTCTAAATTCTGATTTTATAGAGGATTACCCATATGCCCAGGTGGCACCTGTCTATGAGATACTTCGGTCTGAGATTCCAAATGATGACACTAGGTTCTCTATTGAGTTTTCAGTCGTGGATGCCCTAAACGAGGATATGATAAAGATATTTGGCACGCTTGAGAAGATGAATACGGCGATCGGCAGTCCTAACCTTCTTTTCTCACCTGATTATCCCATGCTGGAAGACTTCCGCAATGTTTACTTTAATAGACTGACTGATAAGATGAACCTAAAGGGATTTTTCGAATTTTTTAAGTGGTTTGATACCACTGTTGGTGAGATGATAGTGCAGCTGGTACCTAGGAAGACAGACTACCTGGGCACTAATTTCGTTATCGAGTCTCATATGTTGGAGCGAGCAAAGATGGAGTATCACTTCACTGATATCTACATGGGTGAGAACTCACGCTCAGGCCTGAAAGGCACCATCCTGCTTAGGCAGCTTGTCGGAGATTTGAAGAGGTTCTAATGCCTATTACACCATTTGTTGAAGCGCCATTCGTCAGGACAACACCCCAGCCAGTCTCTGGTGGTATCAATACCTCTGCGTACGATAAGTTTCGTCAGGGTGTCTCTATAACGACAGATCGTGAGCTACTTGGCGGCATGTTTCCAAAGATGAAGCCCGCAAATCAGCGTACGCCAACAGGGTTCCAGGAGAGCACAGTCTTTGGACAGCCGGCCCTGTTCAGTGCCGAGAAGCCGTATGTCGATATCGAGAAGTTCGATCCTGTAAAGTTTATAACAGCTGCCGGTCAATATCGGATATATCCCGATGTCCTTAATGACTCTTCATTCCTAGATCCCTACCAGATGGACGGTGCCATAGAGCCGCTGGTGATTAGAAAGGCTGCAACGCTGTCAACACTGGCGGGCACGGAGTACGCTCATCGAATTAGGGGTAGCATGCAGGCAGGTAATATAGATGAGCATGATGGTGCATCCCAAACTGTACAGATATATGACTATCGCCAGCCAATTAGTGTCAAGCCATTTATTGACTTTCCTGAGTATATGGGAGCTGATGTTATGGGCGCTGTTTCCATTCCAGGCGTCGTATCGGAGGTCCAGGCGGTTATATTTCCATTTAACGATCGCGATTTTCGTTCCAGGATTTATCTAGATGGTCCTGAGGGTGCTATTAACGGATCTAGCATGGTCAATGCTGCGCTGGCTTTATCTGGGACATTCGAGGTGATGCTGGGTGAAGACCAGGTCAGCGCCCCGGCTGGATTTATATATGATAATAACCCGTACGGCACAGACTCCCTGGCGTTCGGGGGACTAAAGAAGTAATGGCGAAGATAGTCAAGGGAGTTGTTAATCAAGGTCGCTATGACTTATTAAAAGAGTTTGGTGGTCCTGTTGACGTTTATCGTTCTGAAGCTGATTTAGTGCTATGGGCGGAGATGACGCCATCGACACCGACTGATAATAGCGGCATTGCCAACACTACAATGGGATATGACGGAAGTGTCACCACCAGCGAGATTACACTTCCACCAGGCATTAAACGCTATCGTGCGGCTGGATTTAGTGAGGCCAGTGCTTTAAGCGCCCAGGCAGTTAATACCGATGGTGCATTCTGTTTCACATCCTTGGCAGATGGTGGCACACCTACAGCAACAAGTGACAGGCCATTTTCATTTAGTATGTGGGTTAAGCTAGAAACTGCATTTTATCAGAGTCCAGATGCTTACTTTGTGAGCAAGGAATCAGCCGTCTATCCTAATTTCGAGTACTCTATACACATTTCTGGTGATAATATAATTAGCTTTCGGCTCTGGAAGGGTAGCGGTGATCCAGCCGATTTTGGTATGGCCTATGTCGTGGCAAAATCACTTTCCACAGCAGGCTTCGTTGGCAATCCAGACGCCTATGGCTATGATTTCACTAAATGGACCCACCTCGCCTTCACATCTGCCGGCCTCCCGGCCTCCCAGGCACAGGACGGCCTAAAGATCTATGTCAATGGTGAGGAACAGGAGTACACTACTAAAACCAATCTAAATTATGATTTTGGAATGGCACCAACGTACTCCGACCCGCTAGTCATCGGTGCATTTACCACAACATCAAATCGCATGACAGGCCAGATGACCGAATTTGCAGCATGGGATAGTGAACTATCAGCTGCCGATGTTAAGGCTATTTATAGGACTTCATCGCGTAATATTGGGATCCATTCGGGCATCATCAACAATCCACCTCGTATTATACTCCAGGCACGTGATAATGCCACCGGCTCCTACCCAACTGTCTCTCGCATAGGAGACCCAGGCCGGACAGGCAGGTACGCCGCCAACTTCAATGATACTAGCACCGTGGTCTTTAACAGCGATGTCACGGTGTCCTACCCGACAGACCTGCAGAGCGCCGATGCTGCCTACATCAGTCAGTCAGTAGCCACACCCAACACTAACTCTACGATCCAGGCAGCAGGCACCGTCAGGAAGGGCGTTGCTGATGCTAACATCACATTCACACCTGGAGAGGACCTAAAACCATTTGTGGAGGATAAGCTCTACGCTTCCACTCCTGAGGCATTTACTGATCCGTTCTACCTGACAGGGTCTGCCGTGGCAGATGTTGGACTAGGGTTTACTAATCCATTAAGGAGTAAGACTAAGATAGAGATTGATTTAGCTCCTATTGCATCCGATGTTTTTGGCTTTATATCCGGAGTAAATGTCGATCATTCATTTACTGTTCCAAAACCAGCCCAGGACCTTAGTGAAAATCCTAATGTCTGGCCAATGGTTTACTATAATTTTGATAATAGAATATTTCAAAAGATTGGTTTTGGAATTCCTAGTGCGACTGTTGGGGGATCTGGCGGGACTAGAGACACGAAGGCAATGGCTACTATATCAGGCACGATCGGATTCAGCAGGGGGACAGAGTTAATATCTGAGGGAATGGACGCACAATGTAGGCCTATAAGTTCTTTTGGGTTTCCATCACATCCTCGATATCATGCAACGTCTTCACACTTATACCCAATAAGTGATAAGATAGACAAGTCTTTTTTGGTTGAAAAGTTTGTGTATGAATTTAAGGCGGCATATAGCATTGGATCTGACACTAGCACCGACCGTGATGCAATGTTCAAGCCTGATGGAGCGGGAATAACGGCTGATTTAACAGACAAGGGCAGGTCGTCAATTTTAACATTTTTTATCTTAAATCAGCGAACTCCAACAAATGTATCTTTTCGAACAGCACCAGACAACAATTTAAACTATACAGGTCCAGGCAGTTCAGCAGATAATATCCAGTCAGTTTCAGTTCCTATTCTTATTCCATCCAGGACACAGCTACAACGTGGTGATCCATACGTGCTTGTCGACACGTATCGTGATTTAGTTGCTTATGGACAAGTAAATTTATTTTCATATGGCACCTCTAGTGAATCGTTTATGTCAGGTGCAATATCCACAGGAGGACTAGGTAGGGAATTAAATTTAGAGGCATCAGCCGTCCATCCAGGTGTTACAGGTTCATTTGTGATGTCAGGAACTGTTAAAACAACTCCTTCATTCACATTAAGTCCATCTTACCGAATAACAAAATTTCCAGATAGTGCATCTGATGCCTTGTGCCTATCAACACACTATCATGGTACCCGTCCAGGCACAGGCCTCGCGGGAACTAGGGGATTAACATCTGTCGTCCCCGGAGGGGCTATCACTGGCTCTATGAAAGATTTCGGAAGGACAATATCAGGGACCGGGACATCAGATAGTTTCACAATTACAACATTTGCCGAATATGATATATCAAGTCCTTACCTGCTTAAACCATCAGATAATTTAATTTTTGGATGGCAGGTTCCAATGCCATATAGGTGGCAACAGAGCTGCGAGACCGGCACAGGTCCCAATATGCAGTTGCTCCCAGGCAAAGGCAAGCTGACGCTCTACGGCTCCCTGATCACCGACGGCCACGAGCACCACGACGGCCTGAACCAGCCGCTGACCTCCGACGCTATCCACGAGTTCATCGGATTTCACGGTCCGCCGCTGGACCAGTGGAACACGGAGCCCAGGCAGCAGTTCAGTGG
>CAZMRQ010000015.1:0-29014 GCA_964568795.1 uncultured Gammaproteobacteria bacterium
CTTATTCTTTGAATTTGTACGCTTATTAAAAGAAACTAAGCCTAAGTATTTCCTGCTTGAGAATGTGAGAATGAAACAAGAGTATCAGGATGTGATTAGTGAGCATTTAGGTGTCAAACCTATCATGATTAACTCCGCACTCGTATCAGCACAGAATAGAGTACGCTTATATTGGACAAACATTCCAAACATTACTCAGCCAGAAGATAAAGGTATTATTTTGCGTGATATTCTAGAGGGTTGTGTTGACCCTAAGTATTACGCAGGTAAAAAGCTAATAGAAAACTATCAGGGTGGTGATCAGCTTAACCCTAATTATAAATCTCAAGCTAATACAATCCATCGTGATAAGAGTGCTACGCTTTGCGCAGGTACTCACGGTTATGCCAACGGTTATGTTGAGGGCAGACCATGCGAGCCTTACGAACGTAAGAAAGTTTTATGTGGTCGTATTGTTGGTAGGAAAATCAATCCTGAAACTGGAAAGCATGATGACTACAATCCGAATATAAAAACAGTACAGAGATTTGAAGAGAGGTTTGACGAAAAAAGCGGTTGTTTAACTACTGTACAAAAAGACAACGTATTGCTGATTAAAGAGGCAACCAAGAAAGGTTACACCGAAATACAAGACGGTGATTGTTTCGATGCAACATTCCCTAACAGTAAGACTAGGCGTGGACGCAACATGAAAGATAAGTGCAACTGCTTAACTGCTGCGAACTACGACTATATGAGATATGAACATCCAACTTATCGCAAGCTAACACCACTAGAGTGTGAGCGTCTGCAAACTGTGCCTGATGGGTACACAGAAGGTGTATCAAACACGCAACGCTATAAGATGCTTGGTAACGGATGGACAGTAGATGTTATCGCCCATATTTTCAAAGGAATTTCACAGGAATATTGCTCATTGTCTCAGGAGGTTGTATGAGTGTAAGACATGCAAGCAGAGAGGCGTACGGTGTTATGGCCGGATCTGGCGCATTGGGGCATCAAACGCAAGCAGTATATGACTATTTGTCAGAGCAGAATAAATTTAGGACTCTGAGACAGATTGAGAAGGATACAGGTATTCAGATCAATGCTGTAAGTGGCAGAGTGAATTGGTTGAAAAACCAGAAGTATTTAATTGAGGGCAAACGCACCAAGTGCCCTGTTACTGGAAGAACGGTAAAACCGGTTGGTGTTATGGGAGCTGTTCAAGCATGACTCAGGGCGAGATTAATGCCAAGTGTCAAAGAGCTTACTCAGAAGGTGGTATGACAGCTCTTAAGAAACTAGGCGAGGATTTGGAACTAACCAAAGCTCAGAAGATTAGAGGTTGGAACCATATTCAGCCAAAAGACGGTAGTAAATTAAAAAGGATGTGTTGAGGCATGGAAAAAAGCTACGTATTTGTTTGGGATAGCTCTAAAGAGGCTATTGAAAAGATTCAAAAGCTGTTGCCCAAGGCGAAAGTCAAAAGAGTGGTTGAAGACTGTCTATCAAGATCTAAGCTGGAAATCAAGTTGCCGAAGAAAAAGTATTTGCTCAACGTGGGAGATAGACTGATGATCGGCGAGGATTGGTCAGTTAAAAATCTTGAAGGAAATGTTAAACGATGAAGCGAGTCATTGAGCGTTCAAAGCCAAAACAAGCAATTATTGAAAATGCGGTTTTAGCGTTCTTTAACGCCAATCAAAATTGTGATAGGGCTGTTTTTGAGATTAAGCCAGATAAGCTCAGTAGGTCGGTGAAGCAGAATAACTTGTATTGGATGTGGCTAGGAGAAATCGAGAAAGAGACTGGCCAGCCTAAGGATGAGTTTTTTGCTGGCGGTAAATGGAATGATGGACTGCACAGACAATTCAGAAAAGCTTTCTTACCAAAAGAGTTCTACACAGATGGATCGCAACGCGTGAGAAGCACTACAGATTTGAGCGTGAAAGAGTTTACAGATTATCTAGAGCGTATTGATATGGAAATGGCGCAGATGGGAATTGTGTTGCCACACCCTGATGATTTGTATTGGGATGCCATGGGGATAAAGCATGTATAAAAAGATTGAGCTTATAGGCAAGGATGGTTACCCAGTAGAACTAATTAAAGGCAAGCCCTTTATTAACTTTATTCGACTATTACTACACACAAGAAAACTCAGATGGAGAAGTCATGATTAGATCAATATTTATTCGATTCAAAAAACTATGTAAACCAAATACCAACACTAAGCCTTTTTGTCCAGTATGTGGGTGTTTGTGTATTGGAAAAGGTGGTTTGTTTTGTGCTAATAAGCCAAAGCTAGTCAAACAAGAAAAGAAATATGAATGGAGTAGAAAGTGAAGCGCGGGTTGTTAAAGAAATTAACAAGACTGTTGCGTAGTAAGAAGAGCAAACAGACGTATGGCCGTAACTGGGCAAAGATGACTAAGCATTGTAGCGGTTGGAAGATTTAACTAAAACAAGGAGAAAGGAATGATTAGATATGTTGGAAGTAAAGTGATTAATGCAAAGCCGATGAGCAGAAAGGAATATAACGATTTTCGTGGCTGGGAGTTGCCTAGTGACGAGAATGGTGCTGATGAAGGTTATTTGGTTGAGTATTTGGACGGTGGTCAAGCTAATACTAATGAATATGAGGGTTATGTTAGCTGGTCTCCAAAAGCAGTATTTGATCGTGCATATAACCCGTCAGGACAAATGACGTTTGGCGACGCTGTACTGATGGCTAAAGAGGGTCACAGAGTTGCCCGTTTAGGATGGAATGGCTTAAGTATGTTTGCTTACATTGTGCCAGCAGGTGTTTATGAAGCACAGACTGAAGCAATTAAAGGGTTTTTTCCGGCAAATGCTGTTCCTTATCGTGCTTATTGGGCATTAAAAACAGCTCAAGGTGATGTGGCGACCTGGCATCCAAGTGGAAGCGATAGTTTGGCAGAAGATTGGGTTGTGGTTGAATAAAGGAGTGTAGATATGTGTGAACAAGCAGTAAAACTGGGTAAGACAACCTGGAAAGAAAGGCTAATTGAAGAAAGAGCGGTACTAGAGAGTCGTATTAGAGATTTGATTGCTTTTCTTGAACAGGGGGAGGATGTGGGCCAGGTGCAAGAATCATTACTGAGAGTGCAACTGAAACATATGAAGCATTACGCTAGTTGTTTGAACTTGAGAATTGAGGATTTGAAGAGTCTTTGATTTTCTAAAGTAGGAAATAGTAGGGAATAGGTTGTTATGTCAAGAGGTGCGAAACCAGGTGAATATAGAGGTGGTCGTAAGAAAGGTACGCCAAACAAAAGAACCGCAGATATTCAGGCTCGTTTAGACAAGATGGGTTGTGACCCGATTGAAGGTATGGCTAGGATTGCCAAAGATGCAATGAAAGCGAAAAACCCCAATTTGGCCTTAACAGCTTATAAAGAACTTGCGCAGTATGTAGCACCAAAGCGTAAGAGCGTTGAAATGAAAGCAGAAATTCGAGATATTGATTTGTCTGAAGAGTTGACAGAACAACAAAAGGAAAACCTAAAGAAAGTTTTATAGTATGGGTGAAGATCTACTAACACTTGCTCGCACGTCATTAGGCGCATTCAGTGTAATGTGCTTTCCGAAGTTCGAGGTGGCACAACACCACAAGCTCGTATTCGAGAGGCTTGAGGCGTTAGAGAGGGGCGATATTGATCGATTGATCATATCGTTGCCACCACGACACACTAAATCACTCTCTGCTAGTGAGTTATTTCCATCATGGTTCTTGGGGCGCAACCTTGAGAGACAGGTAATTTTGAGTGCTTACGGCTCATCGCTGGCACAAAGATTTGGTGGGCGTGTGCGTAACCTACTTAAGACGCGCGCGTACAAGAAAATTTTTGGTGAGATTTTGAGTGATGACACTCAGTCCAAGAGTGAATTTGAGACCAAAGACGGCGGATCACTCTCAGCAGTTGGTGTTGGTGGTCCGATCACAGGTAAGGGTGCAGATCTATTGTTGATTGATGATCCAGTGAAGTCTAGAGCTGAGGCTGAGTCTCACACCTACAGACAAGCTATTAAGGATTGGTACAATTCGGATGCCTATACGCGTCTAATGCCAGGTGGCAAGATCCTATTGATTGGCACGCGTTGGCATGAGGATGATCTGATTGGTTATCTACTGCGCGAGCATAAGCACGAGAATTGGGAGGTATTGTCTCTTCCAGCAATTGCAGAGGATAGGGATGCGATGGAGCGTAAGCCAGGTGAGGCGCTATGGCCTGAGCGTTATCCTTTAAAAAGACTAAAAGAGATTAGAAAATCGTTACCAAGTAGAGACTGGGAGAGTCTTTACCAGCAAAAGCCACTCAGTGCTATTGGTGGTGCTTATCTTCACGATATTTGGAAACCCGAGGTTCATTTAATTAAGCCGTTTCCTATTCCTAAAAGCTGGAAACGTTGGAGAGGTTTGGACTGGGGTTTTGACAAGCCTTATTCAGTCGGGTGGTATGCGCAAGACTTCGACGGGAATATTTATCGCTATCGAGAGCTGTATGGCTGGGGTGGCGAGCCTAACGTTGGAACACATGAGACAGCAAAAGAAGTAGCAGAAAAAATGCTAAAGCTGGAAGAGGCCGATGCCAATGCTGGTGTTGAATTTAGAAACAACATTGGAGATCTGCCGTCAAGTAACGGTGCAACTGTTGGTGTTTCAGATCATTTTAGAGAGGCTAGAATTTATTTCAACAAGCCAGAGAAGAAAGGTAACAGCAACCATGGTTATCGCGTTGACAAGGCGCATGAGCTGGTTGTTCGATTAAATAATTCAAAGGTGAATGCAAAAGGCAAGGTCATTGGTGGTGACGGCTTTTTCGTCTTTGATACATGTAAACACTTTGTCCGCACTGTACCAGTGATGATGAGAGATCCAAAAAATGGTGAAGATATTGATACCACGCAAGAGGATCACACGTGGGACGAGGTAACAGATTCGTTAGTCAGTAGACGCACGAAGCCAAGGAAGGAAGAGCAAGAAGTAAGAGTTGTTGAGGGAAGTTTTGCGCATCTATACGGGTGAAGCAAATGAATGTAAAGGAAGAAGTGGCGCTAAAAGAAACGGCGCAACAAGAGGCTTTGGTTAGTCAATATTTCAGTGAAATTGACGAAATTAGAAGGCTTAATGAGAATGAAGAGGGTATTTATAAGAAGATTCAAAAAAATCGTGATTACATTAAAGGCAAGAATTTTAAAGAAGACGATGTAAAGACCAATTTAGTTAACTCAACATTACAGTCGTTGATTCCGCATATCTATGCGCGATCACCAGAGATTGGTGTTGATGTTAACGATAAACTTGACTCAGAGCAAAGTCCTATTAATCCGGAAAATAAAAAGCGACTGGCAAAGACGCTAGAGATTGTATTAAATCACAAGTTTGACGAACAGAATACAAAAGACCTTTTTAAGAATTCAGTGCGCAGTGCTAAGGTTTGCTCTATTGGTTGGGTGAAGGCGCACATGCAGTCTGTGAAGGCTCAGGCGCCAATGGCAACCACACCTTTGGCGGACACTAAGGACAACCTGCATATGGCCAGTGGCCTTGAAAAAGAGCTAGAGAGAGATCCTAACAACGACCTGAACAAAGAAAAACTAGAGCAAACAGAGCAAGGCCTATTAGAAACTCCAGAGATTGTCCTAACGCGAGGCGCCGTTCTAGATAACGTAGACTTTGAAGATCTTTTAGTTCACCCTTCGGTGGGTCGGTTTTCAAATGCACACAAATCTCCGCGAATGTATCAGCGTATTTGGAAGTCTAAAGAAGAAATGCAAGGCCAATTTCCTGAACATGATTGGTCAAAAGTACAAACCCATGAGTGGGGCAAGGACAAAAAAGATGACGAGCATTCTAACGCTAATGATATTAACAACAAGCTGAGCGCCACCGAGGGCAGTAAGCCGGTTGCGTTGTACGAAGTATGGGACAAGGACCAAAACCGAGTCCATTGGATTGTTAAAGGTATTAAAACACCGCTTAAATCGTTCACACCTAAGTATGTCGGTGAGCGTTGGTATCCGTTCTTTGGTCTGGCGTTTAATCAGCTTGAAGACGAGTACCAGCCTTTGACAGACATCGAGCAATGGATTCCACTGCAAGATGAGTACACAGACACACGTACCAAGCTGAAAAAACACAGAAAAATGAACAAGCCTCACTACATTGCTAGTGGCTTAAAAGAGCAGGATATTAAGAAGTTTACGCTTTCAGAAACAGCAGAAGTGTTGGTTATCGACACAGAAGGCCGACCGATTGAAAACTCCCTGCAAAAAGGCGTTCATATTCCAATTGATCCGAAGTCGTATGACACTACTCAAATCATGAGAGACCTTCAGGTTGTTTCAGGACTGCAAGAGGCCGATATGGGCGGTATTGTGAAGGCTAAGACAGCTACAGAGGCGTCGATCATGAATAGTGGTCGCGCAACACGTGTTTCTGAGCAACGTGACGTACTAGAAGATTTTATTTCAGACATCGCTAACTATGTAGCCGAGTGTTACTTACTAGGCTGTGATATTGACATGATTCGTGAAATCGCAGGTCCTGGAGCTGTGTGGTATGACGACGACTTTATGTTTGGTTGCGACATCAAGGATAAAGCTGATGCAATTTATAACTTCTGCAACATCTCAGTACGAGCCGGGTCAACTGGCAAGCCAGATGAGGTGGAAGATCGACAAACATGGATTGAGCTATTGCCAGTCTTACAAAGTTTAGCTGGACAGATCATGCAGGTGCGTAGCGCAGGTATGGAAGCCAGTTATTTAGAGGAATACTTAAAGGAAACACTTGATCGCTTCGGTATTAAAGGTGATTCGTCTAGGTTTATTCCATCGTTGTTACCAGAAAAAAATATTGTTCAATAAAGAAGGAGAAAAAATGAACGTAAATAAAGACGAAAACAATCCAATTGATAATGAAGATGGCGCTGTAGAAAATCCTATTGAGCCATCAGTAGACCCTATTGAGCCAGAATCTGAGGAAATGACAGCTGAAAAAGCAATGTCTATTCTTTCTGATGGTGAGGAGCCAGAGGATGGTGAAGAGTCAAACCCAGAAGATCCGCAAGATCCGACTTCTGAGAGTGATAATCTGCCAGATCCAGAAAACCTTGAAAATCCGGAAGAACAAGAACCAGACAAAGAGACCGGTCAAGAAGACGACCCTAAAGACGGAAAAGATCCTGAACAGAATGATGAGGATGATGACGATGAAGCCTTTATGGATACGATTAAGAACGATCGTACACGTGAGCGCTTTCAAACCTTGTCTACTAAGAACAAGGAGCTATCACAGCTTAATGAGCAACAGACTCAAGTTATTGACACATTCCAGGCGCAAGTGGCCAGAACAGGATTAAGTCATGAAGACTTTGGGCAAGCGCTGGCCTTCGCTGGTGATTTGAATTCAGATGATTGGGAGACTGCCAGTAATGCTATTGAGTTCTTTGAGCAGACAGTCAAGCTTGCTAGAGAAAGACACGGCAGGGTTGAAAATGCTTATGAGCGTTTTGACGACCTTGTAAAAGACTTAGAAGATGGTGAGGCGAGTGAAGAGTATGTTAACCGAGAGGCGCAACGACGCATTAAGGAAAACAACGATAAAGACGCACTCGAAAAGGCTGACGCTCAACAGCGAGAACAGCAAGAGCTATTGAACAAAGGTGTGCAAGAACAAGGCATGGCAATTGAGAACATGGTTCGACAATTCCAGGCAACTGACCCTGATTTCGCTCTTAAAGAGCCTATGTTAGAAAAAATGGCTCAAAAAATTGTTGCGGATGGGGTTCCTATGGCGCAATGGTCTAGTGAGTTTGTTAATAGGTACCATAGGATTGATGTGTCACAGCGTAAACCAGACCCGGACCCTATGCCTGCCGGCAGACAAGCAAAAAATATCAACAACTATGCTGATCCAAATATGAGTGATGAGGATGCAAATAATAGTTTTGCGATTAATGAGATTGTTAACCGATAACACTATATATAGTGGTTAAAAGATATAAAAAACACTACATATAGTGTTTTGTTATGGTATAGTGTCACCAACCCTTGCTGGAAAAAGGTAATTTTTTTTCATGCGTAGAACTTCCCTCAGGAGTTTTTAAAGATAGGTAACAGCAAGGGCTAACAGATTCGTAAGTCGTAACGCTAGGGTCGCTCCCTAGTAGCGTCGAAGTAGGTTAAGAGGTTCACGCTCTCTTGTACGAATTAAGGAAACAAATGTTTTTTTAATTTTTATAAGGGGGCTATATGCCAATTTCAGCAGAAGACCTGATTAAAGCAGGTGAATACGCAAGAGACCGTTATGTCTCTAAAACGCCAGTATCGCAGATCGATATTGAAACTCCGTTCATTAAGAAGTTAGACTCCAAGAAGAAAAAGTTTAAAGGTACTCTTCAGTACGTTGCTGAACCAATTCGTAAAGCACGTCATTCTTCTGGTCAATTCTACTATGGTGCCGACACTGTAACTTATGGTGATTCTGATCCGGTTGCAACAGCCAAATACCTTTGGACTTCATTTTTCGATGGTTTCACCATTAACGAAGACGAAGCTCTGTCAGCAGGTATTGTGCTTGATGTAGACAAGCCAAGCACTAACCCTACAGCAGATGAAGCTGTGGCTCTAGTTAATCTAATGAGCGAAAAGATGACTTCACTACGTGATGGCATGCTACATCAGACTGATTTAAACCTTCACTTGGATGGTACTCAGGATGCTAAAGCGATTGCCGGCCTAGACGCACTTGTTGCTCTAGATCCTACTGTGGGTGTTGTTGGTGGTTTTGATCGTGCAACAGCTACATGGTGGAGAAACCACGCTAATACATCAGCCGGTGTAGGTGCAAACCTACTTCGCAACATGGAAATTGCGTGGCGTTCATGCTCTAAGAATGGTGGTAAGCCAGACTTCATCTTAGTGGGTCAAGCTTTCTACGACGCTTATCGTGAAGCTACATCGGGCAATATTGTTATCAATGCCAACCAGGGTGCTAATGGTGCATCACTAGATGGCGCAATCTCTGACCTAACGTTCAAAGGTGTTCCGTTGGTGATTGACTATCAGTTTGAAGAGTTGCAGAACCTAACTAGCTCTCTAACAGACTGGGATAACCGTTGTTACTTCATCAATACGAAGCACATGACGCTTCGTAAGTTAGAAGGCCATGATATGAAGCTACGTACTCCAGCTCGTAAAGGCGACAAGTTTGTTGCTGAGTTCGGTATGTCAGACAAGTATTCATTGACTTGTAACCGCATGAACGCACACGCTGTATTGTCAGTGTAACAAACCGAAAAGCCGGGGCAACCTGGCTTTTCATTATTTAAAGAAGGAAAAGTAAAGAAGGTGAAACATGAAAATTAAATTAGTAAACGTAAAAGTACACAAAGAGGCAGGCATTATTGCTGTTGATAAGAATGTTCCTATGTATGAAGCATCAATTTTGAGGCTTATGTATGGCGAAGAATTGGTAGATTTTGCCAACACCAATACTGGATTGACCACTGAGGCTGAAAGCGCCCAAGATGAGTATCGCAGACTATCTGATCTATACGGAACCGACAAAGATCGAGGCGCAAAACGTGTTGAGTTAATCTTTGGATTTTTCGAGACAGGCAAGTTTGAAGAGGCTTTTAATGATTCTATTGCTGAAGATGTTGACGACGACTCTACTGACAATCAAGACTCAGACGATGACGATTCAGACAAAGACACTTTTTATACCAAAAAAGATGGCACGCCATTTAAGCGTCAAGCCGACTTAGAAAAAGCTATGGCCAAAGATGGTGTAGAAGATAAGTATGAAGTAGTTGAATACGAAGACGGCTTTGTAGGCCAACTATTGTAACTAGGTTGTGGGGATCGCCTTCTTTATCCCCACACATTTAAACCGAGCTAGGGGGAAATATGTCACAGCCGACTGAATTCAATCGCGAGCAGGACTTTACCGCATTTCCTAACTTTAACGCAGAAGGCACAGAGTTAAATCGTGAGTTTGATAACATCAGGATTGTTATCAATCAAATCAGGGAAAACCTAGCTCAAATTCAAAGAGACGATGGTGCAATCGCTAACGCTAGTGTTGGTGATGATCAATTAAGCGTCGGTCTAGTCTCTGAAATTATTGCTGAGAGAATCACAGCAGTAGAAGCAAGCCAGGGCGCCAATTCGGCCAAAGAGCTGGCTGACAATATCTTGTCTCAGGTAGAGACATTATCTACAGGAATTCGCACACTGAGCTTGACCAGTAACGGAATCAATGGCTCGGTATCAGTTGATTATGATCCTGTAACAAACACAGCAACATTCAATATTCCGGCAGGTCCAACTGGCGACCAAGGTATTCAAGGTGATATTGGCCCGACAGGTCCTCAAGGTCCAGCAGGTTTACAAGGCCCAGATGGCAATCAAGGTGTTCAAGGCATTCAGGGCGATAAGGGTGTTAAGGGTGACAAAGGCTTAACTGGAGATCAGGGTCCAACAGGAAATATTGGCCCAACAGGAAACATTGGTCCAACTGGTGATAAGGGTTTAACTGGCGACACAGGTCCAACCGGTGTACAAGGTCCGCAAGGAGTTCAAGGTGTCGATGGCAACCAAGGTCCAGATGGGGACAAAGGTCCGCAAGGTGACATAGGGTTGCGAGGTTCACAAGGTATGGCAGGCCCAGAAGGCCCAGCAGGTCCGGCAGGTCCAAGTGCACTACCTTTAGCATTTGGAAGATTCAGCATTGGTGCAGATGGTGTTCTAAGCGTAGAGCATTACGGCGTTGCTGATTCCAATGATTTTAGTATTAACGCCAATGGCGAATTATTAGTAGAGGCTTATTAAATGGGACAGATTAACTTAGGAAGAGTACGACCGGTATTTAAAGGCGCATGGGATGCTTTAGTGGCCTATGAAGCCTTGGATGTTGTTTCATACAATGGTTCGAGCTACACAGCATTAACCGACGTCGTAGCAGGCACAACACCGGATAGTGATTCTTTGGTTTGGGATTTATCAGCTCAGAAGGGTGATGTTGGTGATACCGGTCCACAAGGCACCCAGGGTGACGCAGGGCCAACTGGAGCGCAGGGTCCACAAGGTTTACAGGGCGAAACAGGTCCACAGGGTCCTCAGGGCTTACAGGGTAATCAAGGCCCGCAAGGTATTCAAGGCGACCAGGGCTTGCAAGGAGACACAGGTCCGCAAGGTCCTCAAGGATTGCAAGGTGATCAGGGTTTACAGGGCGAACAGGGTGTGCAAGGTGCGCAGGGTGATGTTGGTCCTCAAGGCGCACAAGGTCCTCAGGGTGATGCGTTTGTTTATGCAGACTTTACAGCACAACAATTGGCTGATCTTACAGGCCCACAAGGCGCTACTGGTGATACTGGTGCGCAAGGCGCTCAAGGTCCAGCAGGTGCCGATGGTGTCCAGGGTCCAGCAGGAAATGATGGAGCTACAGGGCCAGCAGGTCCTCAAGGCGCTACTGGTGCGCAAGGCCCTGTAGGTGCAACCTTTACGCTAAACGGTACAACACTAGAGATTACGACTTAATATGCCAAAACAAAGCATTGATTTATCAGCAGTAGAGCTTGCCACGTTTAATGGTACAGAGCTTGACGCTATCAATCTAAACGAATCTGAGATTTGGACCAAGCCATCAAGTGGTCCACCAATACAAGTAGCAATAGATTACGAATCTGCTGTGCCAGGCACTTGGTATAACAATACAGGCACTTGGTACGATTTACCTAATAATGTCTATTTTTCATTACAGCGCAACATGGCCATGATGGGCGTAAATGGGAAAGTGTATGTAGGCAAGATGCTGAGAGAACCTGCTCTAACAAGTTTGCAGTCATATATTGGCCCACAAACAGTTTACACGCCAGTTTCTTCAGCCAACTTTCAAGATATATCTGGCGGACAAACACGTTTCTACGACTGGAACGGGGTCGATTATTTTGTGCCGTTGGCAGAAGTAACGACATCGGGTTTTGTTAAGGTTCCAAGCATGCCGTCAAATCAACAAACAGAAGTTACGATAAGTCAAGGGCAATATGGTCCTTTAAAAGATGTGGTCAGAATATATTGTGACTCACAATGGGCTGTTTTTTACGCTACATTTAATGACCTTAATTGGGATGGAATACTGAGATTTGGAGGTATGCAGAATACTAATGGCAACCTTTTAGAATACGCAAACTGCACGCCTTGGGCAACAACTAGCGGACACAGCCATCCTGATGCTTGTTCATCTTCTTTCGTGAAATTTGGACACAATCCCGAAAATACACCGAGTAAGTATCGTGGTGTACCTTGCGGGACTTCATATGTACGACTAACTTATTGATTTAAAGACATGAAAGTATTTTTAGAAAACAATCTTAGAAAGGCCGAATATAAAGAAGGCGATCCTGAATTCAATGAAACTTTAGATCAGGCATTCTCTATCTACCGTCCTAATTGTGAAGTTATAGGCGTTTCAACAAACGGACAAGGCTTATTTGGGTTGTATATGATGGAAAAACCAAGTAATTCTCCTGTGGATTTATCAGGTGTTGATTTAGACCCGGCTTGTAATAGCTTACTATCGTTCAAAGTTAGCAAAGGCCAAATAACAGCCAAGGTCTACAAGATTGGAAATATTAAAAATGTAGATATTGGAAAGGCTGTTGTTGGCACTGGCGAGTATGTCAGTGAAGACAAGTTTACGGTTTACTATCATGATGACAAAAGAGTTTTGATAGAGGGCGACAAAATCCTCTTTTTCGATGAAGAAAACGGGCTTGAAGAAGTGGGTTTTGGATTTTGTTATAAGCATGGCTTTTCAGCAGTTACCTTTGAAAATGGTGAAATAGTTAGTGGCGAGAGTGTATATGTGCCTAGTTAGCTTCTCAAAGGATAATTCCTATTCATCCAAGCAAAAGGTGGACCAGTTTACTGGCGCCCCTAAATGGGGTTATATAGACATCACGTCTAAATGCTCGCATGGTTGCGCTTGGTGTTATGGCGGTTTTAATGAAGATAAAAACTCTGAAATGAGCTTTTCTGATTTTCAAAGTGTATTGGCCAAGTTAAAGGTGATGGGTTTACATCAGATCACCATTAGTGGCGGAGAGCCTACAGAGCATCCTCAATTTTTAAACATGGTGGCAGAAGCAACTAAGGACTTTATGGTTCACGTTTGCTCTCATGGTGACTGGTCCAAGAATTGGGCTGAAGATCTTGCTAGGTTGGGCGTTAGTCAGATCCAATTCAACTACCAAGGATCAAAGAGGCACGACCATGTTCACCAAGTTTTAGGCTCGTATATTAAACAAGTAACAGCAATTAAGCAGTCAATTAAAGCTGGTCTAGAGACAGTTGGAACAGTGACAGTTGGCGCATACAACCTGAATGATGTAGAAGAGATTTTCACAGAGCTTTCAGATCTTGGTGTTACTCGTTTAAGAGTATGGGAGTCGGTAGGTAAAGGCAATAAATGGCGCAAAGGTATCTCGGCCAAAGAGATATTTGAAGCGTGCCAAGATTCAGCATTTGAGCTTGGGTATAAGTACACACAATCCTATGATCCGGACTTTAAAGCAGATAGCTTTGTTTCATGCCCAGCAATGAGTGAAATGCTGATGTATATCAATGCAGACTCAGAGCTTAGATTTTGTACGGCCAAAGATTCGTATATTGCGTCTTTTAAAGAAGATACATATCAAACCATTCAAAACAAATTTTCAGAATTTATGAGCAACGCATCTACCGGTGGTAGTCGTTGTATTGCGAGGGAAGTATGAGAGATTGGGTTTGGTATTTAAAGTATGTGAGTGCCATAACTATTTTGATGGCTATTGGCCTGCACACAATTCCAGAGGCTTATCCGTACAACGTGATCGTCCACCTGGTGGGTGCAATGATGTGGACAGTGGTTGGATATAAGTGGTCTGAAGGATCTATCTTGCTTAATTTTGTTCCTCAGATATTTATTCTTGGAGGTGGTCTCGCATGGCAATACCTATGAAAAAAGTAGTGATTGTTGGTGGTGGCGCATCAGGCTGGATGTGTGCTTCATATTTGGCTTCACGCAAACAGTACGACATAACAGTTATTGAGTCTCCACAAGTGGGAAAAATCACTATTGGCGGATCAACCACACCATATTTAAAGCGATTCTTTGATGATATTGGCTATCCTGACGAGTCTTACTGGATGCCTAAATGCGATGGTACTTACAAACTTGGTGTTTTGTACGACGATTGGGACTATGAAGGTTCTCGTTGGTGGAATAGTTTTGAGGTGGATGAAAACAAGTATCCATATTGGAACAAGCAAAGACAAGAAGAAGGGCTACCAAGAGAGGATTTTTATAAGTCTTGTATTTTCTCATCACACGTTGGCATGAATGATGATGGCAAGATCAACAAAACCAAAGATGGTAAGGACGCTTATGTTTATCGTGCAACACGATCTTATGGTGGCTATGTTCAAACGCACGCTTACAACCTGGATGCGGGGAAATTGGGTCAGTTCTTACAAGAGCATTTTGTAGATCAGATTACGCATATTGAAGCGCATATCGACAAAGTTTTGCATGATGAGCAAGGTGTTACTGCGCTGATTGATGACAAAGGTAATAAACATACCGCAGATCTATTTATCGATTGCACAGGGTTTAAGCGCCTATTGATTGATAAAGTGTGCGACACACCTAGAAAATCCTTAGAGCCGTATCTAACGCACGATAAAGCCATGGTTATGCCAGTTGCTTACATCGATCCTCACAAAGAAATGAATCCGCGTACAGGCGCTAAAGCTATGAAGTCTGGATGGATGTGGAATATTCCTTTGTACAGCACCATGATTAATGGTTATGTGTATGACTCAAACTTTATCACTGACGAAGAGGCCGAAGCGGAAATGCGCGAGGTTATTGGAGATCGTGTTAAGGATGTTAAGCCTTTTGTTATTCCTATGAATACCGGACATTACACAGAGCCTTACTCTAAGAATGTTGTTGCTGTGGGTTTGTCGGCAGGATTTATCGAGCCTATGGAGGCAACGCTTTTAATGAATGTGCAACATGCGGGCTACAACATACATGAAGTATTGAGTAATCGTATGAGCAAGGAAGTCTATAACGACATTACTAGCACTTCGCTGGCCGATACATTGGATTTCTTATCGACACAATACTACCTTTCTCACAGGGATGATTCTGAGTTTTGGAGGTCTAGAGGTAAAAACACACACATTACCGAGAGAATGAAAGAGTGGATAGAGACATGCAAGAAGGCTTTGTTACCGCCAGAGAAAGACGTTTTGTTTATACCTAATTGCTGGATAGCGAAATTGATTGGATATGGATATTTTCCTGAAGGTGATGGGTTTGAAGCTCAAGAGCCTCAATCGTTGCCAACATTTAGTGGCACTAATTTCGAGCCACGCAATAAACATAAATACAAGTATGTTGACGAGATCAATGCTCAGCAACAAATGGATGAGATACGAAACTTTGACACTAGCGTATTGATCAGCCAAAAAGAATATTTAGACAAATTTATTTATAAGGAATCTTGATGGAATTATCGGAAGTAATACTAGCCTTAGTTGGTGTCTTAACCATGATCATCGGCGGTATTGTTAAGTTTGTTATTGATGATGTTAAAAAAATCAATAGTGTGCTGACCAATCTACCTAAAGAGTACGTACTGAAAAACGACTACAAAGAGGACATTGCTGAGATTAAACATATGATCAGCGAGATGTACGGAATTATTAGAAAGAACGGAATCAAATGATTGAGTTATTAACACACGGAATCCCTATTGCTTTTGGCTACATCATGAAGCTTGTGGCGCTAAACCAGCAAAACAAGTCTGATGAGCGCAAGCAAGATAAAGAGGCATTAATTGTTGCTCTTGGAGGCAAGAGAGAGGCTAGAGAGGATGAGCGCAAAGAGTCACCTATGTCTGCCTTTAATCGTCGTGTGTTTGTCTTTACGGTGCTAGCATTAATGGTGTTTGTTCAGACTGTGCCGGTATTTTTTGACGTTCCAACTGTAGTTCCAACGGTTAGAGAAGGGTTCTCGTTTCTAGGCATCCAGCTAACGCCTGACAAGGTTGAATACGTAACAGTGAAGGGAATGCTACTAATTCAAGAAACTAGAACAGTATTTGTAATGATTGCTGAGCTTTGGTTTGGCGGACAAATGGCAAAAGGAAGATGATGAATAAATGTGTAGCAATATTTTTAGCCGGCATGGCAGTAGCAACTGTCTCTTATGCCTTTTTTAATCAAATGATGCAAATGCCAGGGCAAATGATGCAAATGCCTCAGCAGATTATGGGGACCATGATGATTGGCGGACAGCCTTCTGAGTGTACCTGTGTAACAAACAAGGAGAAATAAGTGAAGACGTTAGGCGAGGTTAGAAAAGAATTGTTGGTGAGACTTGGCTTCTCAGATACTCAAGGCCACGACAACAACAAGCTATTAATCAACGGCATTATTGAGCATGCGCAAAGCCAATTGTTTTTTCAATATGATTTTTTACTTAATCGAAAAGTAGCTACAAAGGATGTGGTTGCTGGGTCTGTATTGTACGATTTTCCAACCGATTGTGACTATCGACAGATAGTTGACATTGTAATTACGAAAGATGATGGCAAGTTTGCACTAATGACCAATGGTATTAGCTACCTTGATGAGAATGAAGATACGCGGTCTATGCCTAGAAAATACGATGTTCGTGATGGTCAGTTTATGGTTCATCCGATTCCGGATAAAACTTACACAGTTCGTTTTGAGTATTTTGAAAAGCCTAGCAGATTAACACAGGATGGTGATGAGTTAACTTTGGATGATGAGATTGTATTTACACTTGCCTTGGTGGATTTGAAAAACCATTACAAGATGGACTCGTCAACTGAGCAACAACAATTTAAGGCGCAACTGGATAAGAAGCGGGATTCTTCATTGGGCACTAAGAGGTTTTTTAGAAGATGAAAACATTAACGGTAAACAAGTGGTCTGTGGGTATTGATGTTAGAAAGCCGGCATCGGTGTCTAGCGCCAACAGACTTGTTGATCTTAAAAATGCCTACATCAATACCGGTAAAACGATTACGAAGCGTAAAGGAACCATGTCTTTGGGTCAGATGTCTCCTAACACTTTTGGTATGTTTAGTGCCAACGGCTCAGTGCAGGTGTTCGGATCTGAAGATCCTGCAAACGTAACTGTGCCGGCAGGGGCTACTTACAACCAAATCACTAATGGAGAAGAGGTATTAACCGGTATTCACTCGGCAACCTTATTTAACGGGCATATCTTCTTGTGTGCAGATTGGAGTGGCACGTCTAGATACCACTATCTTGACGGGCAGGCAGATACGTTTGGCACAGACTGCCCACATTCGCCAGTATTCGCAGTGGCAGGATCGAAGATTTACGCTAAAGACGGAGATATTGTCCGCTTTTGCGAGGTAAATAATCCAAGAGTTTGGGAATCTGTGAATAATGCTGGTTTTATCGCTACAGGCAACTATACCGATACTTCTACCGAAGTCACAGCACTGAAACAGTATCGCAATTCATTGATTGTGATGCATAACAATAGATCATTAGAGTGGGCGGTGGATCCAGACCCGTTATTGACCACACACAGATCGACAATCTTTGAAGGCTCAAATGAGCATAAATCTTTGGCCAATGTAACCGGTGATCTTTATTTCTTGAGTGAATCTGGCTTTAGATCGATTGCAGTACAGAATAATGTTGAATCTTTGGCTGATATGGATGTTGGTTCGCCAATTGATAATCTGATTGTTCCATTAAACAAAGATGGTGCTATTTCTCTTTATAACCACAAGGACGGCCAATATTGGTGCGCAGTTGGCAATAAGGTGTGGGTTTACTCATTTTCTAAGACGGCTAAGCTATCTGCCTGGTCGTACTATGAGTATTCATTTACGATTGATGACATGATGATGCATAACAATGAGGTTGTGTTTAGAAGTGGTAATAACATTTACATCACGTCGGCTGATGTCTACACAGATGATGGCAATACGTATGAGGTAGTTGCGGAGTTTTCTGAGTTGGACTTTAAATCAAATACAGCACTTAAGCAGATCCATTCTTTCGATGTATCTCAGGTTGGAACGTGTACTGCGCAATTTACAGTAGGCATTGAAAATAAGACCACGACGCACCAGGTTGAAGTGGTTGGAGATTTTCGTGATAAAGGCATGGTTGCCTTGCCTTTAGTTGCGACACATGTTCAGCCAAAATTTGTTAATAACGATGCTAATTTTTGGGAGTTAAACCTAGTGAATATCACATTTGATGCGATGGGGGTTTTATAAGTGTTTGATATTAGACCTTTATCAAGTGATGAGTGTATCGAAAACTGGAGTGATCTTAGTTGCTATTTAAATAAGGCGCTTTCTCATTCTAGAGGCGAATGGACTACCAATGATATTTTAAAAAACGTACTGGTTAGTCCAAACGTTTATCACGTGTGGGAAGTGACAAACAATAGTGGCAATGTAGTTGCTATAGCAAGTACACGCATTGTTAGATACAACCACTTTGATGCACTACATATTATTGCTTTAACGTCAGTTGGAAATGACGAGATGGACGAATGGGAAGATTATGCTGTGGAGGCGTTAAATGCAGTAAAGAGCAAGGCTAAAGAGGCTGGTTTAGACAGGATTGAATTTGCAGGAAGGAAGGGGTGGCTTAAGAAGTTAAAGTCATTAGGCTGGAAAGAGCAATACATAACAATGGATTATTTCTTAGGAGAAGAAAATGCTAAGTAAAGGTGGTGATGGCGGAGCCGGAGAGGCGCAAAGACGTCAAGAAGAAAAAGAACAAGCGATTGCTGATGGTATTAGTGCAGTTAATAAGCTGTTCGGCACAGATGAAAGAAATGCGCAATACGCTGATCATAGGGGCAATGTTTACACATTAAACAAGAATGCTATTGACAAGTCGTATGAGGATGCACAACGTGATCTTGCATTTGGACTTGCAAGAAATCATTTAACTGGATCGTCAATTGAGGCTGATAAGAGAGCAAGACAACTTGAAGACTATAACGAGAATCTTCAAAAGGCGAATGATCTGGCCGATAACGCGAGCAATAATCTTAAGCAAACGGATGAAATGACACGTCAGAATTTGGTTAATTCTGTGCAAACAGGACTTGATCAGACCAACGCAGTGAGTCAGGCTTTAAACAATATGAAGCTTAATTACAGTAGGGCTAATGAGCAGAACGTGGCCAACAACTGGGATGGTATGTTTGATCAGTGGAAAAGTTACAAGAGAAACCAAACATACAACAATTATTTAACAGGCGAAGAAGATGAGAATCAATTTGGCCAGACATTCTTTGCCAACTAAGGAGGTAATCATATGAATTGGGTTGCACTAATAGCCTCAATGCTTGTACAAGCAAAGGCTCAAGCTGACGCTGAAAAACAAGGTCAGGCACAAATGCGCATTGAGAATCAAAGGCTCGATCAAGAGCAGGACAAGATTAATGCGATTATGAATAAAAACCTTGAGCAATATCAAAACCCTCAAGAAACTGAAGCTATGGCACAGATTGTTAATGAAAATCTTGCGCCTGCAATCAAGACGATTGACTCAACCACAAATTTCCAGGATGTTAATAATTATGGCAACCAGGGAAAGGTTCAAAATAACGCTTACCAAGAGGCTTTGACTGGCGCTATTAGAGATGTGGCTGAGAAAGCAAAGGTTAAAGCAGATCTTTTGGCTAAGGTTAAAGCGCCAACACATATGCGAAAAGATCAATCTGTCCAGACGGCAGATGCTCTACAAAGGCAGGGTGTTATTGGCAAGAACGCTAACGACTATTACAGCAATGTGTCAAAGGTAAAGATTAACAATGCTTTCCAACCAGACCAAGGCATGATGCTTTTATCTAAGGCGCTGGGTGCTTATGCAACCGGCAGTGGCATTGGAGAGACAGGCACAGTGACAGATGTTCCAATTGTGGATAAGTCGCACCTACTTAATCCGAATGCAAACCTATATCAAGCCGGCAATGCTTCTGGCGGGGTGTTTACATAAAGAGTATAGCGATGAGTGTATTTCAACAGTTTTTAAATAGACCTAGAGCAACACCTTCTGTTGATCGGAGTGCTGGTGGCGATGTTCCAATCAACAAAAGACTAAACAATCAATTTAATAGTGTGTTTACCAAGGCTTTGGAGCATGCATCTAAAGGTAGAAAGTTTTCAGATCTGATTGGCTTTTCACAAGGTGAGAGTCAAGCGTTACGAGGTGAGTTACCAAGATGGTCAAAAGGTGGTGATTTTGATGGCAATGCAATGAAATATGCTTTAGAGAATACAAATAAGCACGAACAAAAACCAAATCGTGCTTTATCGAACAACTGGTTTAATGTTAATTCTGTACCAAACAGAAAAGACTTTTTTTAGGAGAATATTATGAGCTTTTTTAACGCACTACTAGGCGCAATTAACGAGGGAGCCAGCACTTTCAACGATGAAAAGGCATTTAGAAACACAATGGTTAAAGATAAGGCGACGTATGAGAATGCTATGTCGAATACTGCATTGAATAAGCAGAAATACAACTTTAACGAACAAAATGATCCTTTGATGTTAGAGGCGCAAAAAATAGCTAATAACATCAATCAGCAAAACTTTGACTTTAATACGCAGAAGAATCCTTTGACGCTCAGAGGGATGGAACATGACAACCACGATAAGCTGTGGCGTAACAAAGACGTTGAACGACGCTATAACGCGTATGACTCAGTAATGGCCAATCCAAGTATTGCCGACACTCTGAAACACGCTTATCAGATGAATTATGCTACCGGAGGAAAATCATTTAATCCAATTAGTAATACTGAAAAAACCACTAAGCCTCAGATTATTGGAGACTACAACGCAAAAGGTAAGCGTGTTGGAAGTGGTGTTGTTAATGCTGATGGTAGTGTTACCCCAATAGGTGTTCCTCAAGGTATTCAAAATGTATTGCAAGAGGCAGTTACTCAATATGCTGAAGATAACACTATTAATGATGAATTTGATACAGATGCTAATAGAGATCTGTTCTATCAAGAGGCAGATAAGCTGTATCAATATTTTCTTAGCCAGGGGCAAACACCTTATCAAGCGGAGCAATCAACCAAGAACCAACTAATGATGCAAATTCAAAAAGATGGCGACATCATTACACCAAATGAGATTGTGTATCAGCCTATTACACCTAACTCTGAAAATTTGCCAACTATTAGCACAGATGAAGATTACTTAGCTTTGCCAAAAGGCACTAAGTTCGTAGATCCTGAGGGCAATGTAAGGGTGAAATAATATGGCGTTATGGAAACAAGCTCCTCTGGTCAGTCAGCCAGAGCAGAAAAAAAAGAACCTATGGGAAAGTGCTGAGATCGTACAGCCGGTTCAGGTGGGTGGCGATGCTCCGCAAGATAGTTTCGTTGATTCGCCGGTACAGTGGTTTAATAAGGCGTTTGAAGGCAGAGGCGACAACATTGTATTAGGCGCAGAGAATGTACTAAAAGGTGCAGATCTTGTGACGGCAGACTTTATGCCAGACGGTGCGTATGAGTTTGATGCAGGTGTTAGAAATGTTTTGTCTAAGGCGTTGCCTGATGGCTGGATAGATAAAGCCCCGGAGACTCGACAAGATTTTATCGATCAAACCATTGAAGACATTCAAGGCAATCAAGATCAAATGCAGGCCAACATTCCTGATGATTTGACTGATTGGCAAAAAGGCCTTGGTAGTGCTGTTGAAAGTACACCAATTACACTGGGCAGTATTGGCCTTAGTCTTATTAATCCAGCTCTTGGCGTTGCTGGATTTACAGGTTATGAAGGTTTGGGGTCGTACGGCGAAGCAAGAACAAAAGGCAAAGGTAAAGGCCAGGCGCTGGTTTATGGCACAGTAAATGGTGCCATTGAAGGCTGGACAGAGAGACTCGGACTAAAGCCTTTATTCAGAGTATTTGATAAGTCTGGCGCAGGTAAAGATCTTGCTGAGTATGTTGCAAAGGAATATGCTGGTGAGCAACTGGCTACCTTGGGGCAGTCTCTCAATGCCTACGCGCATAAGCTAGACGAGGTTTTGAATGATCCGAACTTAACTTTTGACGAGAAGATGCAGGCCCAGACCGAACGCCAAAAAATTACAGCAATGGCGACTACGTTCATGACTGGCGCTACAGTAACGGCAAAAGGTGTTGCCAACGCGCATGACGCCATTAAAAACAAGGACAAGCCGGAAGATGCTGAAATGATCAACATTTACGAAAATGATGATCAGGCTAAACCTACACCTGGTGCAGAAAATGAACCAGGTGAAGTTAATATAGGTGCAGAAACTATACCAGGTGAAACTTCTGAGAATGCAGAAAGCGACCTAGATTTTGATCCTAACTTTATTGAAAAAGAAGATACCGATCCTTACGGTTTTAAGGCTAGAGCAGATCAAGAGAATCTTAGTGAACAAGACTGGTTAACTAAGAATCTTGATTATCTATTAAAACAAGACGATGGTATTCAGCAAAGATATGCTGATGACATTGCCAAGAAACAGGCTAGATTGGACGAACTTAGTCAGCCCGAAGTGGCAATTGACGAGACTAACTACGCTGAAAATTTAATGGATTCTGGCACGACGCCAGAGTCGACAAACTCTACTTATATAGAGCCTTCTAAGCTTGTTAGCATGAAAAAGGACGAGTTGCAGGACATGGCCAAACAAAGAGGTGTTCACGTCTCCGACAAGGCAACCAAAAGTGAACTTATGGACGCTATTGGCGCACAACAAAACAGTCGTCCTTCAAAGCCAGTAGAGCCCATAAAGCCTACGGTTAAGGTTAATAAGCCAGTGACCAACTTTATGAAGTCTATTGGCATTCATCCAGATAGCCAGCAGGCGCAAGATCTTAAATCTCAAGACATTAACTCGCGTACTGTGCCAGGCTTGTTTAGAAGACCTAAGAATGAAGCCGAGGCGCAACGTGGAGTTGATAACATTCCATTGAGTGAGTTTGCTGAAGCGACAGGCGTTCAGCCAGAAGGTGATGGTACGTATGTCGACCCTGAGTGGATCACTCAACAGTTGACCGACGAGAACAACGATCAGGGTCAACTCAGCGAAGAGGATCAGGCGAAAATGGACGCGTATGAGCGCGACATGGAGTATTATGAGCAAGAGGTTAAAGCGTACGAAAACAAAACCAAGAGGTCCGATGAGGTTAACGTTGAATTTGACGAAGCTCAGAATGAGTACAAAGACGAACTTGACTTTGATAACGATAAAGTATTAGAATTTTTAGGAAGACTGGAGAGTGTTGAAAATGTTGACCAAGGAAGAGATAGAGCAAATGACCAAAAAGACCAAAGAAATGCACTTGGCGAACAAGGAGGCGATAGCGCAGGGCAAGGAGCCACCTTATCCGGGGACTCACAAGATCAGCAAATTCAAGAATCTAGACAAGCTGTAGACTTAGACACCACCCCAGAAGACACAGAAACCAGCACTGACGAACCTACACAGCCACTTGATAAGATCGAGGACTTTGGCGAGAAGATTGGCGGTGCAAGAAAAGATACTTATGTAAGGTTTGCATACCCCGATGTCGATGCCGACATGAGAGAAGTACCACTATCTCAATCATTCCCTAAGCCTAATTATAAAAAACTTATTAAAGAGGGTGTTGATCCAAAATCAGTGGTGTACGTGGCGATGTTGCGTAATGAAATACCTACAAAACCAAGAAAGAGCTGGGCGTTAAGCCGATGGATTGGCCAAGCCGAATCAGCAAGAGATACTTCAATAGCAGTTTTTGACTCAATAAGCTTTGATGAATATTTAGAAGGCGAACATATTGACGAAACTAATCGTCCTTATATTGAAGTTGTAAATCTGGCAGATAAGGTTGATGCTGACAAGGTTTTAGAGCTTGAGAAATATCGCTTTAATGATAAAGAGCGTTTTTCAATGTTTAATGGTGAGGAGAACGTTTGGAAGTATTCAGTTAAAGATACAAGCAAAGGCAAGAGCTTTGGTGGCATGGGTAGTCACGAGTATTTTGACACCAAGCAAGAAGCACTAGACTGGATTGTTGATCAAGTTAACGCATACGATTCCAGCAACAAATCCAAGAAGAAGATTAAGTTTGAAGTGTGGACAAAGCGCGGTCAAACGGGGTATTTTGTTGGTAAGAAAGTGGCATCTGGGAAATTTATCACACTTAAAACCTTAGATAGTAAGCAAGAAGCTTTTGACTATATTCGAGATAACCACGACTTATTAGTTGACTTGCTGGAAAAAGAAAAGTCTATTCATAACGTCAGAGGCGAAGAAAACAATCCTAGAGTTGGAGAAAACTACCGAAAAGGTAAGGATGTAACGCCTAAATTGTTTGGAGATACGTTTGGCTTTAGAGGTGTTGAGTTTGGCAATTGGGTAGAAGGCTCAAAGAGACAAGAAAGTCTCAATAATGCCTATGATGGCTTGTTGGATATGGCGAATTTGTTGGGCATTCCACCTAAAGCTATTTCATTAAATGGAGACCTTGGGCTTGCATTTGGGTCGAGAGGTAGAAAAGGTGCGAGTGCACACTATGAGCCGGGGAAAGTGGTTATTAATCTAACTAAGAAAAGTGGCGCAGGATCTCTAGCTCACGAATGGTGGCACGCAGTAGATAACTACTTTGCCAAAATGGAAAGCAGTAAGACTTCTGATAGAAAAAATCAATCTTCAGAGTATTTGAGCGAATCTAAAGGCAGGGTTGCTAGAATTAAAGATGATGGAATGTATCGTGATGCGGTTGATTCAGATTTTGGTGTTCGTAGAGAGGTTTATGATGCGTTTGTAAAATTAACAAAAGCTATTAAAAAGGAAACAAATCTGTTAGAAAGAGCTAAGAGACAAGACAAAACTAAGACCAAGGATTACTGGTCAACCGTTAGAGAAATGACAGCCAGATCGTTTGAGCGCTATGTGATCGATAAGCTCAAATCAAAAGGCTATTCTAGTGACTATTTGGCAAATGTTGTTAGTCAAAATTCGTGGAAGGGTTTTGAAGGAACATTGGAAAAATACCAATATCCGCTTGACGAGGAAATGGATGTCGTTAATAATGCCTATGACAACTTGTTTGATATTTTGGAGACAAAAGAGACAGACAAGGGTGTGGCTTTATTTCAACTCAAGAAAAATACTAATGCTAGAAAGGATCAGAAACAGACCGAAGTTAGCCAAGACAAGGACATCCAGGCTCTTGCAGACTCTATGGCTGAAACTTTCCAAATTAGTGCTGAGGAAGCCCGCAACCAGATCTTCGATGGACGTCTGGGTATGCGCTCCAGTGAAAGACAGAGGCTTGAAAAGCTATTCAAAAGACGAATCAAAGCATTCAGAGTAAGTGAGAACTTAGACGTTTTTGACGGTGTTTTCATCACCGAGAATCCAGATGTAATCTATATCAACGAAGACACCAAGGAAGTTGCAAAGCTTATTGCAGGTCACGAAATGTTGCACGCAATGAGATATGACCGACCAGATCTATACGATGACTTGTTAAGCGCTTTAGATCCAATTGTCAAAGATTTAGACGCACATAGAGACTCTTTGAATGAAATTCGTCGAGAAAACAGTTTAGAAGATCTAGATTATGATCTTGCAAAAGAAGAGCTTGTTGCTGATTTTGTTGGAGAAAATTGGACCACTGAAGAATTTTGGAACAAAGTTTCTGTCGAAGGTGGAATGTTTAAAAAGATTGTGGCATGGGTTAAACGCTGGCTGAAGAAGATTGACAATTGGTTTACACCTGAGATTAAAAGCACAGGCTTAGGGAAAGATTCTATTAACTCTAAGCATTTGATGGATGAGCTGGGTGTTATTACTGCGCAGGATGCAATTGCTAAAGCTATGCGTCAATATATTAAGTCTCAGAAAGAGGGTGGTGTTACCAAAAAACCAACCAAAGACAATGGTGTTAGATTCAGTTTAAATGAAGGCTTGGATAGTGATTTTTCCAAGGCGATTGACAAAATCTGGGCTGGCGAACATATTGATCAGAGTCGTGGCAACGTCCAACTTGGAACCACCCCAAAAGTTTTTAGCGCTATTGGAATTGCAGATCTCCCTGTGACCATGAACTATAGTAAGTTATCTCGAGTCATGGATAAGCACCTAATGACTCCAGATTTATTAAAACAAATACCAAAACAGTTAAACAATCCTGTTATGGTTTTTGAGAACAAAGATCATGATGTTGATAATTCTTATGTGATATTAACCGACCTGCAAGACTATAAGGGTGACACAATCACTGTGTACTTGCATGTTAAGCGGGAAAGCGACGGGTATTTAGTAAATAAAATTGCAAGTATTTATGGTAGAGGCAACAATAAGACCTTTGTTAAAAGCCACTTAATGGATGGTAATTTGCTTTATGCCGATACACAAAAAAGCCATCAAGTAATGGCTCAGCTACAATTGCCTTCACGATTACTTAATGGCTTTAAAGGTATTATAACAGAAAAGAATTTGTCAAGCAATCAGACCAGGTTTTCTATCAAGAGAAATAAGGCCGAAAACACGAAGCAGAAAGGCTCTAATGAAGACGCTGAAAGCATGTTTGACTCAATTACCAGCAATGAAGGTATCAAGTCAGTAAAAGGTGTTGGTCATACGATTGGCAGATTCATGTACTTTGCGCCACACAACATCATTCGCAATAGTATTGGTACCGAGACAGCTAAAAAACTGGCTGATATTATTTATAGAGATCCAGATAACAAGTCTAGTGAAAAAGGTATTGACGATATTGTTTCCAAAAGGTTTAGCAAATTAGGTGAATTTTCGACAAGACTAACCAAAATTCTAGATCCTCACAAGAACAGAGTTGGCGGTTTAAAGAAGGCATTAAATCCAGTATTGATCAAAGCGTTAAACACTGGATCCGTCCCTAAAAAGTTAGAATCTACAGCGCGAGAGTTGCGCGCATGGCTAGATGACATTGTCGAATATCAAAAAGAGGCCGGTGTAGATATTGGCTATGTGAAAAACTATTTCCCAAGAGTTTATGATGTAGAAATTCTTCTGAAAAATAAGAATAAGTTCATCAAGATGCTTGAGAAGAATGGCTATAAGAAGGGTGCCGAAGATATTTACAACAAGATCGTTCTATCAGATGGCGCGCCTGAGCTTTTGAATGATGAGTCTGAGAGGGTTTCTTTTAAGCGTGACGGCGGTCTATTCATTCCTGGCGCTAGAGTAGGAGAGCACCTAACGACCAAAGCGGTTAAGTCTGGATTCCAAAAAGAAAGAGTATTGGATATTGATTTTTCAGAGCTGGAGCCTTTCTTAATTGATGACGTAACAGCAGTATTAAGTAGATACATGAACCTATCTATTAAGCGTACTGAATACGTTCGAGCATTTGGCGCTAACGAAGGCAAGCTCAACTCTATGGTTAGTAAGATTATGGAAGAGTTTGATGAGTCTAATGCTGACATGGATAAAGAGCAGGCCTTAAAGGTGATTTATGACATGGCCGACTCTTTGCAAGGTATTTACAACCCAATCAAGACTCCGGCATTGCACAGGCTTAATAGATTGACTCTTAATGCTGGCATCATGATTCATTTGCCTAGAGTTGTTCTTTCAAGTATTCCTGAGACTTTTACAGTTGGCGCTTTGCTAAATGGTAGTCATAAGGCTGTATTAAAGGGCCTGTACGAAGGTGTTAAGCATGGATTAAATGAAGCTAGCGCAGTCACTCAGAGACTTGCGACTGGTAAGCGCACCATGAGTAAGACCGAGGCGACTCAGTATGCTGAAGAAATTGGCGTTGTTACACACCAGGCCCTGATGGATGCGATTGGTGCACAGTTTGGCACCAAAGACAGCAAGGCGACCAACGTGTTTATGAAGGCCACCATGCTTGAGACTTTAACAAGAATGCAAAAAATCTCAGCAATTGAAAGCTTTAAGTTTGCAGTTAAGGACTGGTCAACTAAACTAGATGATCATTCTGTACAACAACTTGGAAAGTGGGGTATTAGCAAAGAAGAGGCTAAGCAATGGGCTGATGATAACTTTAGTCAGGATAGTGAAGTTGCGACCAAGGTGGCAAGTGCTTCACAACGCTTTGCCATTAGGGCGATCACCACACCTACTGAGGCAACCAGAAGTTTTGGGCTACAGGATCAGAGGTTGGCGATATTCTTCCAATTCCAGTCGTTTATTAATACCTTCTCTAATACTTTCTTAAAGGCAGTCGCACTAAACTTCAAGGACAATAAAGGCCTGCATAAGATGGATAGTATTCCATATCTAGTGTTAATGGTTGCTTTGGCGTACGCTATGCAAGGTGTGCGAGACGAGTGGAAATACGGTAAGAATGAGAAACCATACGAAAATTCTAAGTTAGATAGATGGATCAATGCAATTGATAGGGCTGGATTAACCGGTCAGTTTCAAACGTTATTCAATATGTTTAGACCTTATAAATACGGTTATTCTGACTCATCGGCCAAAAGAGCGTTTTATATGCTTGGCCCAGTGGTGAATGATATTGGAAAAATCCTAGATGTTGGCATTAGCAAGAATAAAGACAAGGGTCTTGATCAAAAAACTAAGAAACTTATCCAGAAGATAACACCGGTGTTAAACGCAATACCGCAATCAAGTACTGATAAAACCCTGGGTATTGACAGATAATACAACTCAAGACAAACTCAAAAGACAAGCGGACACTTAGGTGTCCGTTTTTTGTTTGTTGGTGTAAAATTCCACACAGATTCCATCTTGAAAAGACATTGTATTATTTTTTCAAATTGGGAGTTATTTGGGAGTATATTTTTTAATATTGGCTATAACCGGTTGATTTATATACATAATTTCAATTTAAAAGATGGTCGTCCGCTCCGCCATCTTAAAAACACTTATAATATCGTATTATGTTAGGCGCAAT
>CAZMRQ010000016.1:0-28874 GCA_964568795.1 uncultured Gammaproteobacteria bacterium
TCTTAATAAGGTATCTGTGAGGAATATTTTGCACATAGTGTTTTATGGCATCACGGTTTGGATTTCTTGACATCGGGTGAAAGTTACTGCATAGCCTGTTCCTATTAAAAATTTAATAACAATGTGTCATTTAATTAAGAGAGGGAATATGCCAAGAATAGGGGACATCAAGAAATTCATGAATATTAGACAATGCGGGGTAATCGAAGGATTTAGAGCAGCTAGAGGGCTCATTCCGCCATGTGGGGAGCAACATGCTAAAATACGCTTAGTTGTTCCCATTCAGCCTGATGTTTCGGCTAATAATAGGAAGAGAGAGAAAGAATTATCTGAATCAGTTCGCCTTCTTTTTAAGCGGTAGAGCATGAAAAGCATCGCATCATCTGCAAATAGTAGAATAAGCGTGACTGGAGCAAATGGATTCCCTCATTTTGAAAGAAATGACTCCCATTTAAGTGGCTAAGCACTGTTCAATCTTGCTTGATACATTGATGGCGGGGGCTATCTGTTGGAAAAACAGCTTTATTCTACTTTTACATTGGGAGTTAGTTTTCCTAGTCTATGAGTGATTCTTCGGATTATATAACTGCGGGCATAGGATTGATTGAAAACTCCAGTCAATATGTTAGTATTAAAGAGTTAAAACAGAGCTATTAGATGATTTTACAAGAAACAATACGAGAAAGAGTGTTAGCGTCTCACCCGAATGCGTGGGTGGATGTGGCAACGAATGATGATGTTCATTTTACCTTAAATGTGGTTGATGCGCGTCTTTCAGGTTTATCCCGCATTCAGCAGCACCGATCTATTTATAAGGCACTGGGGGATTTATTTAATCAAGGTTTACATGCGTTGGAGATACAAGTCAATGCACCAAATAAGGAACAGAAATGAGTATTCAAGAAAAAATTGGCAATATTGTGCATGAGCATCAGATTGTGTTGTTTATGAAAGGCACGCCTGATCAACCGATGTGCGGATTTTCGGCACGCGTGGTGGCTATTTTAAAGCATATGCAATCGGACTTTTTTGCGGTGAATGTGCTTGAAGATGATGCAATACGTGAAGGCATCAAGATCTATGGGCAGTGGCCAACGATTCCTCAACTTTATATTAAAGGAGAGCTAATTGGTGGTTGTGACATCGTCACAGAAGCATTTGACTCTGGTGATTTATCTGAGTTGTTGTCAAGTGCTTGATTGATCACGCAGAACAGCTATTTTCCTGTGTTTATCGATTTCAACTTGTTGGCTTAATGATGCAGGGGTATTCAATCGGCGCTTATCTAGCATGCGATCAACTAGGCTAACGTGATTTTTTTTAAGTTTAAAAAGCCGTCTAAAGATCTTTCTAAGCATAGTGCACTCTCTGTGGGTAGACATAATATACTTCTGTTGTGGTGGTGGTGCAAGTCAATAGTGTCTCTGTGATTAAAATAGAGCAGAGACATTGAATCATATGTATAATCAGGTTATTATGTGTCCGAGATAACACCCTTTTGACGTTGAGACGACTTTTTGAAGACATTAACAATAACGGTTGCCCAAAAAACACACCAATGGCAGTGGCCAGAACTCTGGAATAGACAGGGTATCCGCACGCTTGATCAAATCTTTCTTCAATGGTTGCAGCTGCGTGACAGTGATTGCTATGAGCAGCTGCTTCAATGGCGTCAAGAGCCAGGGACGCGTGAGCAGGTGTCTGAATGGGCCATGATGACAGCCAGGCATGTGGAGGACTTTATTTTGACCTTGTTGCCTGAGGCCAAACAAGCATATCAAGATTTGGTTAGTCGTGACCGATCAGAACAAACGGTTGTTGAATTTAGTCAGTGGGCACAGACAACTATTAAAAGGCCAGACAGCGTCAGTGCAGAATCATGGCAGCAGATCAACCAGAGGCTTGCCAGGAAGTTTGCAACCCGCCCTGATCCAGAATACGGTTGTGCCGACATATGGGCAGCGGGTGATAGTGACTTGAAAAAATGGGTGTCTGGTCTGAGAGAGCATTCCCGGGGAGAGTATGCATGGCAATCATTTAAAATTCCTTACCGTATTGACCATCAGAAACTTTTTTCCTGGCAAACAGATGATGTGAGTTTTATACAAAAAAAGAATCTTAGAGTGGGGTTTAAATGGACAGATAAACCAATTAGTCCGCGCTTTATTCAGCAGCAAGTTCATTACTGCTTGCACTGCCATGTCAAGCAGGGTGATTTTTGTTCCATCGGGTTTCCGGTTAAGAAGAAAGATATATCATTGGGCTACCGGCAGAATCCATTGGGAGAGTTGTTGTTAGGCTGCCCATTGGAGCAGCATATATCTGAAATGATGGTGTTGCGCACCGAATACCGTGTTCTGGCTGCTTGTGCAATGATTATGATCGAAAACCCGTTGTATTCTTTGACAGGTCAAAAAATATGCAATGACTGTATGAAGGCGTGTGTGTATCAAAAACAAGAACCAGTTGACATCCCCAAAGTGGAAACACAGACGCTTAAAGGTATTTTATCACTGCCATGGGGTGCTGAAATTATTATGCTGCTAATGAGCTGGAATCCTTGTCGAATCCAGCAGTATCTGCCGCAGGAAAAGCAGCAAAAATCAGTTGCAGTGATGGGCGCAGGTCCCAGTGGAATTGCGATGTCGTATCATTTGTTGATGGCGGGTTTAACCCCTGTCTTGCTGGATGGTCTACGCATAGAGCCATTGTCACAGTCATTTGTGCAGACGCCTATACATGCATTTGAGGATCTGTGTGAGCCATTAGAGAAAAGACAACCACAAGGCTTTGGGGGTGTTGCTGAATATGGCATTACTGTGCGATGGGATAAGAATCTGTTGCTGATTTCCAGGTTGTTTCTCGCCAGATGGGGGGTTCAAACCATTGGTCAGGTGCGTTTTGGTGGCACTGTGACTATTGAGGATATATGGCAACTCGGTTTTCATCATTTGGTATTAGCTCTCGGTGCAGGTCTTCCGAGAGCTTTACATATTAAAAACTCATTGGCTCCAGGGATGATGAGTGCAAGTGATTTTCTCATGAACTTGCAGCTTAATGGTGCTTCTCTTGAGCACACATGGTCCTTGATGCCAATCAGGATGCCTGTCATAGTGATTGGTGCTGGATTGACAGCGGTTGATGCAGCAACAGAAGCACGGGCGTATTACATAGCATTGATTCAACGATTTCAAAGTATTTGGTTGCAGCAATTGGCAAATCGTGGGCAGGAGATATGGGGTGATTTTACTCCAACTGAGAGGGATATTATCAAAGAATGGCTTGATCATGCTGAGCAGCTGAAATTGCATGGTCAGGAGGAATGCCTGAGACGTTGGGGGGATGTGACTATTGTATATAGACAGGCGATATCTCAATCTCCTGCATACCGCACCAATCATGCCGAGTTGGCCGATGCGATGCGTGAGGGGGTCTTATTTCGTGAGCATACGCAGCCTCAAGCGGTGATATGTGACAAAGGTGGGTGGCTCAATGCGTTACGTTGTATCAATACCCAAACTTCAGAGGAAACCATGTTGGCTGCAGGCACTGTTATTGTGGCTACGGGTCAACAACCTAATGTCGCTTATGGTTATGAGCATCAGAAACATCTGCAACGTTCTGGCAGTTACTATAAGGTCAATGATGCACAAGGCCAAGAAGTTGGGACTGGGCTGCATGCAAAATCACAGAAGATGGGCTTCTTTGCTGAATCAGGCCATAGCCAGCATCAAGTCAGTATTATTGGGGATTTGCATCCTGTTTTTCATGGCAGTGTGGTCAAAGCCATTGCGTCGGCAAAGAGAGCTTATCCAGATGTTATAAAAGCATGTGCAAAGCTGCAGCCAGGACGTCATCGTGATCTTGTTGAGCCTAGCTTAGTGAGTTGTCAGATATTTGGTGAAGACACGCTTATCACAGTTCTTGCGCCATTGCAGTCAAAGAATGCACAGTACGGGCAGCTCTACCGTTGCCAGCCATTTTCATCAACCATGGCTAGGGTGCTAGGGAAGCAGACGCATGTGGAGCCATTAACGGCGAGGGTGTGGGATGTTGATAGAGATCAAGGTTTGCTAACATTGTCTATGCACGGTTTGAGTCCCTGTTTGGCTGTGATTCATGGGATGATGCCAGGTGAAGGTCTCTCATTGATGGGGCCTACCGGGGTGAGGATGCGCATCCCCACAGTTCCTGAGGTGCATTGGTTGATTAGTGACAGTCAAGGGCTCTGTACAACTATGTCACTGGTCAGAGCATATCAGCAGGCAGGATGTGCTATCGTGTTGTTGCTGCATCTTGATCCAGGACAAGAGGTTCCAGAGCTGTTTTGGCAAGGGATAGAGAGAGATAAATTGACTTTCTATCAGTTATCAAATGAAGGTTTGCCGAATGATATGTCAGCATGGCTGCATGCATTGCCTGAGGAAGTTCTGGCAGTTGTCGAGCGAGTGATCATCCAAGGGAAGCCAGCATGGTTGCGGCAGTGGTCAGTACTCCAAGCAGAGCCATGGCAGAAAAAATTGAGGAAGTGTCAGAAAATAACGGGGTCAGTCCAAGGGAATGCCCAGTGCTTGCTGAAAGGGATATGTGCCCGCTGTCTGCAGTGGCAAATAGATCCTCAGACGGGGCGGCGCACTAAGGCTGTTTTTGCTTGTTCTTGGCAAGATCAACCACTGGAGATGATTGATCTAGATCATTTGCAACAGCGGGATGCTGTCCAAAGTTTCGTAGATAAGTGTCAGGGGTTGTTTCAATCACGTTCTACAGAATCAATTTCCTCACAGTACTAGTATTTGTATAGTTTGGGGAAAGTAAAGTTGGTGAATGCTATTTTTGAGCATTCAGAGCCTAGGCCACTTTTCTTAATGCCAGTAAATGGCAGGCTCCATGAAGATGAAAAGCATTGGTTGAGTACGACTTGCCCGGCTTGTAATTCCGGCATTATTTTTCGTGCAAGCGCATGGTTTTGTGTAAAGACACCTGCACACAAACCATATTCAGAGTCATTAGCAATATGGATCATTTCTTCAGTGTCTTGGGCTTTTATAATTGAAAAAACAGGTCCGAACAGTTCTTGAGTATACGCAGGACAGTTAGGCGGGACATGAGTCAAGATGGTGATGGGGCAATAGGGGCCAACAAGATCAGGAAGACGGCTTTGGTAGGCTATATGTGCGCCTCTGTTGACAGAGTCATTGATTTGTTGTTGAATTTTTATAGCAGCTTCTTCAGAAACCAGAGGGCCAACTTGAGTCTCGGGCAGGAGAGGGTCTCCTATTTGAACTTTCCTGACTTCTGCGGTGAGAGCATTGACAAATGCATCATGTATTTCCGCTGCAACAATCATACGTTTGGCAGCATTGCATGCTTGGCCACTATGTCTTAAGCGGCTAGCAGCAATTTGTTGAATGGCTGATGTTATATCGCAATCAGGAAGTATGAGATAAGGGTCTTGTCCTGCGCCTTCGGCAATGTATGGTTTGAGATTCCTCCCGCAAATTTCGCCAATGATGCAGGCCACACGATTTGATCCAGTAAAGGTGACTCCATGGATGTCTTTATGGGCAATCATCTCAGGGATATCAGTTTCTTGAGCATGGCAGATCTGAATGAGTGATTCGGGCAGGTTTTTAGCAAGTTTCAGACAAAGCTCAGTGGTTTTAACGGCATGTCTCGATGGTTTAATAAGGACAGCATTGCCGCTGAGTAAGGTGGGCACAGCAGCGCGAATAAGCTGCCAGAATGGGAAGTTAAAAGGCATGATATGGAGGATGTTGCCTAGAGGGGTTTGCCTAATTTCTGTATTAGATTCTTGTTTTTGTATCCAAGGAAATGAGGGGGCTTGTTGGCAAAACCACTGCATGGCCAAGAGGCATTTTTCAACTTCAGCCACTGATTGGTTGATAGGTTTGTTGCCTTCTATTGTGAGTAGGTGAGCACAGTCATTTTTTTTCGCTTTAATGGAGTCCATCCATTGCATGATCATAGTAGAGCGATCATGAACGGACGTATGCTGCCATTTTTTCTGTGCTATTTTGGCTTGAGCCATTTTGTCCAGCAGTTGATCCATAGAGTCTTTTTCTGGCAGAATTGATTGTTGCATAACAAAACCCAGTGTGGTTATTTCTAAGTATAGTTGAATTTGAGTAAAATATACGAAAAAATTAGAATTTAAGTTTATTTTATAGTCTTAATGCGTTTATAAGTTACCGCAAGTGGCTTGAGGTTATTATTTGTTGTGTTACAATGAGAGTATGGGGGCGTTCTGGTTTCGACAGTAATTGGCGATCCTGGCGTGCATGCCGAGTTGACTAACTCGTTAAATGGTCAAACAACTTAGTTGCCAATAGCAACAAATTCGTCGAACGCCAAGTAGCGTAGACGCCAGTCACCAGTCAGTGCTTATGATGGTTGGATGCCTGGTTATTTTTCATAAGACCGTGTATGATACAGCCTGGGTGTTATGCATTAAACTTTTCAGGACCGTATTGACGGAGCGTGTTTTTCTGGCTCGTCAATATTAAATTATCAGTGAAACTAAGCATGTAGTATCGTTTTGATTTTAGGTTAGTGGACGCGGGTTCAACTCCCGCCGCCTCCATGTGTTTGCACTTTTTTCTACAAATCGCTAAGATGAGCCTACAATGAAGAGCCAACCAAATGAAAAAGCATGTGATTCGAGAGTCCAAGGTTCCTTTTAAGCCACATCAGATTTATGATTTGGTTAATGATACTGAATCATATCCATACTTTGTGCCTTTTTGCACGCGTGGGATCATCCTGCAAGATGGTCCAGTCAATCGTGTGGCTGAATTAACCTTTGGCTATCATGGATTAAGTCAGACAATAAAAACACACAATACAATGGTGCCACATCAACGTATAAATATTCAGTTAATTGAAGGTCCATTTACAGAGTTGAGTGGTTGTTGGGAGTTTCACTCACTTGAGGTTTCTGAAGGGTGTTATGTGCGGGTTGAATTTAAATATGAGGCGGCTTCTGGATGGGTGGCGATGGCTTTTGAGCCAATTTTCTCACAAGTCCTTGGCCAAATGATTTCATGTTTTAGTAGTGAGGCTGAAAATCGGTATGGAAAAGTTTGAAATAGCACAAGTGGACAGCCAACATCAGATTCAGTGGTGCTCCTATGAGTGGCGTGCTGATTTGACAATAGCTGATTTAATTGCTGCAGGTCTTTGTGCTTCCGGGCCTGTGGGGGTATATGGGAAGTGCGTTGATCTGAGTTATAAGATTAATCCAGGTGATAGGATTGAGTGTTATCAGCCTCTAGCTGCTGACCCAAAAGCTGCACGTCGGGCAAGACTAAACAGATGAAGTGAGCTATCAAGTTTTGTTACTAAGGCTTTTTCTTAGTTACTTCCTCAACTGCCTTAACTGCCTCAACTGCCTTAACTGCCTCAACTGCCCCAACTCGCTTATTTGGATTAACTTCCTTAGCTTTTGCAGCATTAGGAGTGTGTTGAGGAATTTTAATTGGGTTCAAGGCCTTTATTTCACTTTTAATTTCACTTCTGACTACTTCAGCTTTCTTATGTTTCGGCCAAGTGTGAAAAAATATAGAATATACAGACACAGCTACAAAGAGGGCTGCAAGTGTAATCAGCCCAGGTGGAGTTAAATGAAATAGCACAGCTGCGAAAAGAAGGGTGGCTGCAAGGCCGATCAGAGGGGTGCTTAAGGCCACCCCGGTTATGACCTTGTTTTTGACTGAAGGGGCTTTGATTTCTTCTGCAATTTTGGTGTCTTTTTTATATTGGGGAGTTTGTTTTAATGCGTCAAGTCTTGATTTAAGGCTAGGATTTCTTTCCGCAAGTTTGGTTAGAGCGTGATAATTTTGTAACCGTTGTTTGAGCGAGGTCAGCTCATGATCTCTGTCTCCATGGTACTGACCAAGTGATATATTCAGAATTGGTGCTACAACAAATAGGCTAACTGCAGGAATAATAATTAGGAGTGCTGGTGGAAGGACAATGCCAATACTTGTGAGCAGTAAGCATGCATAGAGCCCTATCATGGCTGATGGCAAAACTTCTAGTCCACGTAATAGGAAATTCAGGCGGTTTCTTTTTGCTTTTTTATCTGGTAATTTTCGCAGACTGTCAAATAATTCATGTGAAGTTTGTTCGATAAAAATGGGTGGGTGGTCTGCCAATTTTGTGCAAATATTCTCAATGAGTGGCTCCCACATAGGGTCAATCGATGGCAGCTCGCTTAAAGATTTTATCAATAAAGGGATAATTTCTGAATTTTTATCGTCTTCAATAAGCGTGTAGACTACATTGATTTTATCGTGCTCAATGAGCTTTTTGATAAACTTTTGTTGGTTTTTTAGATCAGGAAAAATCTTCATGAGTTCATGGATGATTTGTGCGTCGGGGTAGTTGCCAATCAGCTGTATGATTTTAGATTGGGTAGACTGAGCAAGATTTATAAATTCATCGGTTGGGCTGGGTTGTATCGTTTTCTTAAACTCATCTGGGTGTTCGATGAGTGACTGGGCCAATTGTGGGATGGTTGGGTCGTTTCCTTTTTCTATTGTCTTCAGTTCTTGTCGGTCGTTTATAATTTTATGTAAAGTATGTGTTTTCTCTTTAAGAGTCTTTAATAATTTGCATTTTTTCTTATAGCGGAGGTATTCATATCTGGTAGCGACTGCAAAGCAGACTAGTGTGATGCCAGCAGCAAGTGCAATGGGTAGCAAAGGGGGGAACATCATTCCTGCGATAAGTAGGGCGCTACACAATTGGAAGAGAGCGCTGCAGCCAAATATAACCCGGAAGGCTGCACTTACGAAGAGTTGACATCGTTCAAGCAGTGTTATTTCTTTGGAGTTTTCAAATTGAGGTTGTTCACCAGGTTTTTCATCATATTTTTTTCGAATACGATAGCACAAGAGGTTTGTTTGAATTTTTTGGTACTTTGTTGTAAGAAGAGAGGACGCGGGTGACATGACATAATGCATTAAGCCAAAGGAGAGAAGGCAAAGAGAAGCTTCACTGATGATAATGGTTAGAGAGGTGGCTGGGATGCCGTAGTATAGTAATAAAGGGTAGGTGCATAGAGCGAGCATGATTGAAAAGAGTGCCTCAAATAGGGTTTTTCGTTTATTGTGAGATATTTTGTTTTGCTCTTCGATATTCCCGATTTCTTTAATAATATTCTTTTTAATACTATTATCATTAATATCAAGTGTGCAGATGTGTTCGAGTATAATGTCCCTTTGCTCATTGCTCTGGGCTTTCTGAAGTAATTGGCATATTTCTTCTGCTTTTGCCTTATGAAGTCGCTCATACAGCAACGGAGGGTTGTTGGTTTGTTCGCTTGGCACTGCTGACTCAGGCATAATTGAATAAATCCTATAGCTATGGTCTTAGTGTGTTTATAGTCTATATTTTGAATTGATGTACTTTATTTGCATTTTTTTCTCATGATCTATTTTAGCTGATCTCTTGTTGTTCTTGTGATACTGAGATACTATGATGGCAGCAGTCAATTTCGTGTTTTTTATGAGACAAAGCAATCAAACGATATGTGTGAATCGCCGCGCACGTCATGAATATGAGATTCTTGAAAAATTTGAGGCAGGTTTGGTATTATTGGGTTGGGAGGTCAAGTCAATTCGTCAAAGCCATGCTTCTATTGCCAATAGTTATGCTGTCATCAAAGATGGAGAGTGTTGGGTCTTAGGCTCGCATATTGAGCCTTTAGCAAATGTGCCAAGCTATTTATCAGCAGATCCAGAAAGGCGACGCAAATGCTTGTTGCAACGAAAGTGTCTTGATCGATTGATTGGCTCTGTTCAGTGCAAGGGTCTGACTTTAGTGCTTTTAAGAATGTATTGGAAAGGGCCCTACGTGAAAATCGAGTTGGGTCTGGCTCGGGGTCGTAAAAAACATGATAAGAGGCAGCAAGATAAAGCACAAGACTGGCAGCGTAAGGCTGCTCGCATCACAAAAACGATTCAAACAGGAGGGTAGCATGGTTAGGGTGGCTCTTATTATTGGTTTAGTTGGCTTATTGGGGCTGTTGTTGGTCGTGTGGAAGCTGGGTTATGCGCTAGCTCCTGTGCTTGTCGCTATTTTATTGGCCTACTTGTGTGTGCCACTGATGGAGAGGCTTAGTCAATGGGGTGTGTCAAAGCGTGCCGGTGCTATCCTCGTTAGTATGTTGCTTTTTTTACTCATCATGGCCGTGTTTGTTTTTGCTGTGCCAGTATTAATCTCAGATTTTGTAATTTTTCTTGGCCAGTTTCCTGCACGTTTGACCAAGGCAATCTCGGTGATCGGTCATTGGTTTCCCGATTTATCAGATAAGCTTCAAGGCATGCAGGCTTTACAAGAAATCAGAGAGTTTAAGTTAGACAGCATAGATCCGAATATTGTGGTGTGGATTACAAGCCACGTGGGCATTGCAGCTGGAAAGTTATGGGCTGTGGTTATCAGGCTTGTTTACTTCTTATTGGTGCCTCTGGTGTTTTTCTTTATTTTGCTCCGAGGCTACGATTGCTATAATAAGTTTATTTTACTTTTCCCTGTTCCACTGCAGCAGAGTATGTCAGATCATGGCCGAAAGATTCACCAAGTGCTATGCAACTACTTTCGTGGGCAGGGAATCGTTATGGTTATTTTGGCTGTGATGTATACATTGGCACTCAATCTTTTAGGTCTGCCATTTGCAACCTTGGTGGGCATATTAACAGGGTTGCTCAATTTTATTCCTATAGTGGGATGGACTACTGGCCTTATTGCAGCGATCTTCATGTGGTTATCGACAGGCACTTTGTCCTATGCCTCGCTAATGATTTTGGTACTCATTTATCTTGTGCTTAATCTTTTCGAGGGGTTGATTTTAACACCGAGATTGGTTGGCAAGTACTGTGGCTTGAGTGCTATGACCGTGCTGGTTTTGATATTTGTTGGGGGCAGTTTCTTTGGTTTCTGGGGCGTGATACTTGCGATACCTTTTGTATTAGTTGCCAGAGAATGCGTGAGAATATTTCTTTCGTGGTATAAAGAGAGTCTCTATTACCGGGGTGAATGATTAGCCTGGGGGCCATGACATGCCACGTCCAGCTAAGAGGTGGACATGGAGATGGTAGACTGATTGCCCGGCATCAGGGCCATTATTAATGACAATTCTATAATTGTCTTCCGTCTTAAGATCATGGGCAATTTGATTGGCAGTGAGAACTAAGTGGCCGAGAAGTTTTTCATGTGTTGCATTCGTATCCTTGAGCATAGGTAGAGGTTCTTTGGGGATGATAAGGATGTGCATGGGGGCTTGAGGATTAGCGTCGTCAATAGCTATACACTGGCTGTCTTCATAGATTATGCGTGCCTTGATTTCTCGGTTAATGATTTGGGTGAATATGCTGTCCATGATTTTCCCTAATTTGATTTGTTATCTCTATGTTAAAAACCTTTGGTCTTTAGATCAAGCCATTGGCGTTCTTTTTTGCTGAGAGGCCTTGCTTGTGAGGCAATCAGGATTGGGATGCCATTTTTAATCTTATAGGCTTTGCTGATAGCACTGCACCAAAGCTCACTGGTTTTTTCATGCAGTAAAAGTCTGCTCCCTGTTTCAGGGCAGCGAATCATATTAAGGAGCTCTGTATCGATAATCATAACTCTGTTATTTTAAAGAGATATTAATAGAATAGACTGCCAGATGTTTTGAAGCAACTCTGGCAGAGTCATTCAGCAGCATCAGTAATAATAGCGCAAAAAATTTGATGTTAATTTGAAAATAAGTTTTTGTCTGCCTAAGGATTGACCTTGCCCCAGTTTGTGTGTCAACTTGTGAACGTTAGGTTTCATGCATATTAGGAGTTATAATGAACTTATTTAAACGAATATCCGCGTCTGTTGTATTGACAGCGCCTTTACTGTTTAGTTCCAACGTTTTTGCTGGTGCTAATACTCAAGCTGCGAAAGCAGTCACATCTGCCCCTTCAGTTGATTTTTCAGGTCAAATTGGATTGACCTTTTTCCATATAGATGGGGATTCACTGTTCGGATTTGATGGCCCTCATCACCCTGAATTCAACGTAACTGGACGTACCAAATTCTTTGGTATGGACACTGTTGCTTTCTTTGGTGTCACTACCCCAACAACTCTTCACACAGAAGATTCAACTGTAGCAAATGCTGTAATCGGTGAGTTTTTTGATATCGATAGTTTAAACTCTATCGAAGTCAATAGAGTTGGAATGCATTTTAAAGGCAATATAGGTGATATAGGCGTTGGCTATTTTGAAACATCATCTGCACGTACTTTAAAGAACAACTTTTCACCAGTTGATTATACCGCAGGTGGATTAGCATCCACTGTTCAAGGTTACGTTTTAACCTCTGGTTCTGACATGTTCCGTCCTCTTGGTTCAAGTTTGACAAGTTGGAAAGGTCAAGGAAAAGCTTTCCATGTGGGCTATACAACACCAATGTGGAATGGTTTTACTGCTTCTGTTGATTATGTGCCATTTGGTGTTAACAGATTGAATGGAGCTGCTGTCTCTGTTGAGAAATCCTCTTTGAGTGGATCTTTCGGTTATGTTGCTGATGTCAAAGGTGTCAAAGCAGATGTCAGAGGAAGTTACTCTAACCGTCTGAGAACTTGGGAGTTCTTCTCATCTGCCTTCAAGTATAAGTTCATGAACTTGTCAGCTGCATTTGATTTTGGTGGCCCTACTGCATCAGTGGCTGTTGCTAGAAAAAGTTTTGATGGATCCAGTGCTCCATCAGCTAGCCCTACAGCTTATGATGTGACTTTAGGCCATTACATGCCTATGTCAGGTGGTAAGTTTGGTGTTCTAGGATCATTCACTCGTGTAGACAAAGCTCTTGAAGGTGGTCTTCTAACTGTCGTTAATAATATCGGTGGCGTAGATTACGGTTATGTTTCTTCCAATAAGTCAGATATCTATGGTTTAGGCGTTTCCTATGATCAAGGTAATATGCATTCAACAGCAAGATGGAGCAATATGACTAATAAAGTTTCAGAAGCAACTACTTCAGGTGGAACTGCTGTAGCTCACTCTTATAAGGTGAATATGTTCTCTGTTGGAACATCATACAGCTTCTAATTCTATTAGAGGAAAGTTAGGTTAGTTTATCTAATCTTAAAAGCGGCGCCAGTTGGTTTCAACGGCGCCGTTTCTTTTATTGATAAAGACAGTTCTAGCAATGCATGATATGTTTTTTTATAATCCAAATACGCCATACTCAGAGTCGTTGCTGGTAGGTGGATCTTGTGTAACCCTTGAATGGATAGAGCTCTTTTTATATGAAGTATCCACAAGAGTGCCGGGGCGTGAATAAACAAAAGACAGGGGTGTTTTTCAATTATTTATTGGTGCATTTTTATAGCATTGTTGCTATGCTTAGCATTGATGGAAAGATTTAAATCGAGAATGATCTCATTGCCTAATAAAACTATTGTACAAATTTTGCTTTTGCCAGTTATCTTAAGCAGTGTCAGTGTTCATGCTGATTTTCTTGAGCAACTGGGATGGGTAGATGACAGTGAGAAGGGGTCGTGTTATGGCTACTTCGCTCAACCAAAACGACCTCCTTGGAGCGATAATATGCCTTATAATAAGTTTATTGTCACAGCAGATCGCCAAGGACTTCTTAATAAAGAGAAGGTAGAGCTTTCTGGCAATGTACACGTTGCTTATCAAAATTTGCTTCTGCAATCTCAACGAGCGATGTGGGTGCGCTCAAAGAAGCCCATCATATATTTGCATGAGCAAGTTCGCTTTCATGGAAAGGGTTTGCTGGCTGTTGGTTTGAATGCTGTTTATGAAAAAGACAAGGATATAGCTACGATCAACGATGCTGTCTTTAGAGTGCATCTTAACCGATCGCATCACACGCGTACTGTTTGGGGCAAAAGCAAACGCTTGGTGTATTCAATATCTAAAAATAAGATGGACTTAGCTGATGTTGAAATGTCCTTGTGTTCGCCACGTTACCCTATATGGGGTTTTCTAGCGGATAAAGCTTTGCTAAATTATGATACTATGTTGGGCACTGCTCACCACGCTTTTTTGCGTCTGTTTGGTCTGCCTGTCATGTACTCTCCTTGGTTGCAATTTCCGTTGACTGGAGAGCGCTTAACTGGATTTCTATGGCCGACTATAGGTTACAATCGGTTGGGTGGAGTTACCATTGTGCAGCCTTTTTATTGGAATCTAGCCCCTGAGCAAGATATGCGCCTTTCTGCCGTACTAGGTATTCGACACCTGCAGGGGCTTGCAGCTCTTTACCGTTACTTATCCCCATGGGGTATGGCGAAGTTATCAGCAAATTTATTATATGGAAAAAGCCACTGGTTTTACAGTTACAGTATAGTGTCTGATCTTAAATGGAAAGGGGCCTATCTCAACGTAAAGCAAATCAATGTCTCAGATACTGACTTCAATAGTAATTTTCCACTGTTGAGAGCATCAAGCAGTAGTTTATTGCCGCAAAGTTATGAATTAGGCATGAATGGCTCGATGGGTCATGCCAAACTCTACTGGTCAGCTTATCAGGATTTGAACAATATTAGTGATGAGACGATGATCGGTTCGTATCAAGTGAAACCGGGGTTTAATTGGGAGATGTATCGCACAGATGACCATGTTGATTTATCACAGACGTTATCTGCTCGTAGCCTCAAACCAGTTAGCTCAAAGCCTCTCATGCCAAAAGGGACTGAGCTGGTATGGCTGCCAACACTTAAGGCTCATACGAATGCAGCCATGGGAAGATTGACTACAGCAATGAGTGTGGTGGTTAATAAAATCTCCAGTGATGTACGTGATACAGTATTTTTGCCTCGTGTAAAATTTCAGTGGGATGGCTCTGCAGCATTAGGAAATAAAGTGATTCTGCAGCCAAGTGTGGGTTATCTTTGGGCTCCCTATCATTCTATGAGTCATCTCCCTCTTTTTGATACGAGGGCAAGACCATTTCTTATGAACCAATTATTCTCATATGACCGGTATTTTGGCTATAGCCGACTAGGAGATTACAATGATATGGATGTACGCATACGTGTGATGCATAAAAGGTTTCCTGGAATAATTTCATTGGGTCAGCGATACAGTTTTTCTCTTCATAAACAGTATATTCTCAGTGGATATAAGTATATTGACCCAAATGCAGAGAAGCATCTGTCGCCTTTCTTGATTTCAACTTACTGGCCATATGATCGAGGTTATATCTATACAGACATGAGCATCGATTACCAAGTAAAAAACATACAGAATGTCGAGTTTGGCACAAGTTATAAGCTGAGTAGGGGGCAAGCAAGGTTATATGCAGCTAAATTCTATCGTTTTATTGATGACAAACGGTTGCCTGACCCGCTGCGGGTGGTTGGTCTTGATACTTCATGGGATATGAATCAGAATTGGTCGTCTAAACTGTCTGTCTTTGCAGAAGTACGCCATAAGGTGCTTGCAGGTGCAGAGGCTTATCTTTCCTATCATGATTGTTGCTTTGATGGTTCTTTGTCTATCAAACGTTCCATTCAGCAGGATGATATGATTCATCCTCTGAGTGGAGTTACTTTTAAATTAAAATTGTCATTGAATGGGCTCAAGTAATATGTTAAGTTACAGTAAGAAAAATTTAAGAGATTGATATGCATAGATATTTATTGGCTTTGTTCGTATGTATTCCTGTGTGGGCTGTTCATACAGTTGCGCAAGTAGGGCAGATGTATGTGACCAACTATGATGTAGATGCAGGCCTGAAAGTATTGAACTGGCTACAAGGTGCTGAATTTGATAGCAATGTAGCTCGTGAGCACCTTTTTCACCTTTACCAAGTAGATCAGTACGCGAGGCACTCACAAGGAGAAATCAGTGCTGAGCAAAAACAACAGGTTTTTGAGCATTTTGCTAAAAGCAAAAACAAAACATCAGATGAAATGCTTCAATATATAAAACAGGAAGGTTTTGATATCGAAAAGGTGCACTTTGTACTTGAGACATCCGCCTATGAAAGAGATTTGGTTGTGCAACTGTACCGTGATGAAGTGACTCCATCCAGTCGAGATTTAGCTGACTACCGGTCGGAAAAACAAAAACTTCAGCTTATTGACGCGCAGGCAATCATTGCGCAAGATAATAAGAAACTTTTTATTACACAATGGCCTAAGACCACGAGTGATGAACTAAAAAAAGTCACGTTTACACAAACTCAGTTACAGCACCTGCCTGATGTATATCAAAAAACTGCACAAGGCATGTCAATGGGGGAGATTTCAAAGCCTTTTTATGCGCATGGCAATTACCATGTCTTGTATGTCACACATAAAAGTTCTTTGCCAACTGATGAGGCACTTAAACAAATGTACATGAACGAGCATTTGCACGGAAAGATGCCTGCTTGGCATGCACTGCTAGCAACTGACATGCCTGTTAAGACTTTTTAATGGGAAGAAAGTTTGGTCAGCATTTTTTGCATGACCGTTATGTGATAAAAAACATCATTGATTCTTTTGAACCTTCGCAGTCTTCAGCCATTGCTGAAATAGGTCCAGGCAAAGGTGCTCTGACGCATGAGCTTGTGAAAATTTATTCAAAGTTAACTGTATTTGAAATTGATCCATATTGGGTGAAACATTGGCAATCAGAGTCAGCATGTCAGGTGGTAGCAGGGGATGTTCTTGATCAATCATTTTTTGAATGCTTGCCTTCAGATGCCACTCAATGGTCGTTGATTGGGAATCTGCCGTATCAAATATCGGGTCCTTTCATGATTAAATGCATAGAAGAAAGAGACTCAATTGCTTGTGGGTGGTTTTTATTGCAGAAAGAGGTGGTGGAACGGTGTGCTGCCGGTGTCGGCGAAGCAAGCTACAATGGCCTGTCTATTTGGCTACAGCGATACTATCATGTCAAAGCATGTTTTCAGGTGTCTCCTGGTTCTTTCAATCCCCCCCCGCGCGTGGATTCTCAAATGATGATGATCATGCCAAAAAAAGACATACTGCCTTGTTCATCGGACCATCGCTTGCATCAGATTTTGCGTCTTGTATTTAGTTATCGTCGTAAGACTATGAGGCGAATCATCAAGCTGCTGTCTTTACAAATAGTGGATGATTCCCCTCCTTTTTCCTGGCAACAAAGGCCTGGGGATCTCACGGAGGAAGATTTTATTTGGTTGGTAGAGAACAGTCTACCGATATCTGCCGGGGGCAGGATTTGAACCTGCGACCAACTGATTACGAATCAGCTGCTCTACCGAGCTGAGCTACACCGGCTTGATTTTCAGTATAGGAAGCATGGTTATTTAAGTCAATAGAGTTATGCTTTGGCTTATTGATAGTGTCTTAAAATAATAACGGTATTTTTTTTCTGCTGATTTTTGTCATTATTGATAAAAATGGGGGAGGACTGTATTGCGATTAAGAGCATTTTCAATGATGGAACTTGTAGTGGTATTGGCAGTCATGAGCATTCTTACGCTGATTGCTGTGCCTAACTACCGCCATATTATTGGTCGATTCCAATATCTGGAGATACTCCATGAGTTAGCTCCATGGCGTATTCAAGTCGAAATGTGTTTTTGGCAGAATGGATCGTTAGATAGCTGTTCTTCAGGGTCTGGTGGAATTAATGAGTTTGATACAGGACATTCTATTGAATCGTTAGACGTTGCTCAGGGCTATATAACAATTGCTCCGCGTGCACGCCGTGGTTTGAGTACAGACGATCAATTAGTGATGGCTCCTTATATTGATCAGCAGGTACTTAAGTGGCGTTATGAGGGTCCAGCGGTGGAGCAAGGCTATGTCCAGCAGTCTTGAGTGGCCAGAATGGTTGCAGTGTTATATCTGCAGTGAATTGACAGACATTCATCTGATGGGTGGTGATGTGATCGATTGCCGTATACGTTGCCAGGGCACTTGTCAGGTGTTAGCTGTTGATAAAGATAGCATAGAGAGATTTATTCATATATTGTTTTGGGCATGTGGCTTTACATCGCATAAGCATGAAAGCTATTTACATGCGCAGATCACTATCTCAGGAGATGAGGTGCGCGTGAGTTATGTGCCTGTAGTGACCGGAAAACGTTTGTGTTTGCGCATCCTTCACCCATTAATAGAGTATGAGTTGCCAGTGGGTCTGATGCCTGATTTATGGGCAGGGTGCATCCTTATTGTGGGTCAAACAGGTGCTGGGAAAACGACTGAAGCATACAGGATATTAAGCCGTGTTGCACCCTATTATGTGGTGTTGACAATTGAGGATCCACCCGAGCAGTCTCAGCAGTATTGTGCGCAAATAGAGTTGAATGATGCTGTCAGTTCGAGGGATCTTCTCAAGGCAGTACTCAGGCATGATCCTGATGTGATCTTTATAGGAGAGATTCGTGATCGAGCTTCTGTCGATTTATTCCGTAATTGGATGCTAACTGGTCACGCAGTTATCACGACTATGCATGCAAAAAACATAGACGAAGCGTGGGATCGGTTAGTGTACCTCGGTTTTCCAGCCATATCCAGGCATTATATTGAGCGCATTGTGGTGATGAAAGGGCATCAGTCATCATCGTATTATTGGGACCAAAAATGGTGCTTAGATTGCTCTTAAGTAGGAACAATACTTATTTCCAGGTATACTTCAGTCCTAGAGATAGACTTGTGCTTTGTGGCCCTGATAATCCGAGCATGCTGTTTTTGAGATGTTTGATATAATAGTGGCTATAAATGGTCCAATCAGCATATTGATATGCTAGCCCAAAATGTGTGCGCAGTTTAATATTTTTAAAATTGTTATTAGCTTCATCATGTGGGAAGAAGAAAAAGAAATCTTCGCTGAGTTCTGCTGAAACTGTATGTTGTTTGCTCGTATAGAGGTCTGTTTTTATTCCAAATGGAAGGAAGGGTTGGTTCTTTGTTATAGTGTTAGTGCTATTTCTTCTCGAGTAAACACCCAGACCAATGTATGGTTCTACACGTATTTTACCTAGATATGTACTGCTTAGGATGTTAAAAGTGATCTCTGAAAACCGAAGTTTTTGGCCACTTTTTAATCGTTGATGTTGAAGAGAAGTCTCAAATTTTGTCTGACCTATGAAGTTAGAAAAAAGATTTCTCGATAGGGCCACCATGGCTGTAGCCGTTGATTTTTTTTCAGTGAATGTGCCGCTGACATTCTTATCTGAGTGGTGTTGGGTCATACTACTACCAACCTCAATCTGAAACCCATGGCAAGTTATGCTCAGGGCTGCCAAGAGAGAAAACAGTATTTTCATAAATCGTATTCCATATCGCTAGTTTGAGGATAGTCGCTTTTTCGCTAATGTCAACTAAGAATCAATAAAGGCCAAGGCGCTTTTCATGAACAACCTGATAGATTCCACTTCATTGCTTAGCTGGCATCACTGTATTGAGTGGCATACTGAGTATGAAGACCCGACACGACGCTTTTTAGTTGATTTGGGGCCTGAATATCAGAGATGCCTGAAATCCCACTTGGCCAGCAGGGAGTAGGTTGTCCCAATGTGAATGAATAAGATGATACATGTGTATTTTTACACTTTGTATTGCTCAATTCCATTAGTGGTTTAAAAGAAAAAAGTTTTTGACATGTATCTTTTATTTTTGTCAAAGAGCACGCAAATAGAAAGGAATGAAAATCAGCATTGTGCGCGTTGAAAGATGCTGAATGAATTTGTTGCAGAAACAGCGCTAGAATGAGTCTGAGTTTTCGCGAGATTGCCATGTCTTTTTCTAGCCAGGTGGCTATATCAACACGGGTGTTGTCTGTATCTATGCTTTGGCAGTATATGGACAGGCCCTGTTGGTGGTAGCACCGCTCTCCCACTGTGAAATCAAAAAACGGTGCATTATAAGAAATGCAATGAGAGAAAGGTCGGTGCCATTCAGTGCGGCAACCGTTGCCGTCTTGAGCTGGCAGTGTCGTGGTTTGATAGTCCCTTTCCCTGACCCAATATAAATAGTTCTTATGAGGTGTGTTTAGGTAATCAATGGGGATATTGCCAAGTTTGAAACGGAGTGCTGAGGGTTCATGTTTTTGAGCGCTTTGCTCCCAACACACACTACCTGTCGGCTGTTGCGAGTGGGACATGAGCGAGAGCTGTTTGTTAGCGATTATAATATACACATCCAATTCCCGTTGTGGGACATTATATGGACCGTAAATGTGCTTATGTGTGTTTTGTAATATGTCATAACTACACATGTAGAGGTCTCTGTATACCATGCTAGTGTTGTCTAACACCGTTAGCAAGTTAACATGGCTATACGGGAGAGGCCCTTCCCGTCGGACAGGGTGGGACACCGTTGACAGACAAGCAATCATATATTTTCTTATTTGATGAGGAGTCTGATCATTCATGATATCCATTGCATCTGTGGTTGAGGTTGGGTGTACAAGCACTTTTCGGTCAGAGGTTCGATGGTCCGGTGTCGTTTGTTTCAAGTGTACTACCCCATTGATACAGTTCAGTTGAAATTGTTGGTTTACGTACGAGAAGTTCATATGGCATTCTGTATTATAGCCAGGGGTCATGGCCATGTATTGTGATTTTTTTTCTTGAAGATAACGGTATAAAGTATCTTTGTTGTTCAGCAAAGTAGATAGATGGCGGTGTCTATTGATTATGAATGTTAGAAACAAAAAAACATCAATGTATTTGTGAAGTTGTGGTTGTCTTTCCGTACCAATCGTCAAGCGCAGGGTTCCCATCACTGGATTAATACTTGAAAGACCAAAGCCTATACTCATCCGCTGGCTTATTGGAGCGCCTATCTGACTACATAGCGGTTGAATAAAGTTCTGTAAAATACGTTTAGAGAAACCTTCAATGTTAGTTGTATTATATTGGAAGGCACTGTCTCCAACTGTAAGGAGTCCTTCAAGGTTAAGTGCCACGTAGCATGCGCCTTCATCATTGCTTAAGGTCAGTTGAAAATGATTGTTGTTAAGTAACTCCAGTTGACGTTGGTGTGCGACTATTTGTTGATAAACATAATGAACGTTCTGGCGAATCACCTGAATGTAGGATTCAACGAGGGGGTAACAAGAAGCAAAAAAATACCTGGTGCACTCACTGACATGTATTTCTTTTTTGAGCGCAGTGGCAGTATCGTGTGATTTCCAGAAAGTGCCTTTGTTAATTACAATAAGAATTCCTGCACTGCGTTTATCTAAACCACATGCAAACTTAGTGAGACTCTGTACCAACATAAGAGAGAGATGTTCTGATTCAATGAGTGGGCGTGCGCATTCTATAAGCTCGTTTATCTCGTCGTCTTGATCTGCATTAAGCGTGATATCAACAACGAGAGTGCGTTTTTTTTCCGGCTGTTGTTCCCATCTTTGTAAAAGAGCAGGAATATTGTGAGAAAACTGGGTTTGTTCGACAACATTATTGGGGTGAAGCTCGGTATAGATAATATCGCAATTCTCGCTAACATCATCAAGAGACTGCAAAGTACACACAGTCTTATCCGCTTTGTTTATTTCTTGTATGCGTCTAAGCCATTCATAATAGCTTTGTGATGTGACACCAATTTTTGCCTCAGCCAGGTATTGATCAATCACCGACAGTGTTAGATCATAAGCTTGTAAGGCATAGGGTGTGAGTACCGTGTCAATGTGATAGTCTGGCATCTTGTTGTTAAAGTTTTCCCAGATTTTCTGTTCTATATCCATGCGATCATATTGTGCTGTTAGAAGGTCTAGTTCAGTTATATGCTGACAGGCTCTGATAGCTTGCGGCAGGTTGCCATTTTGGTATGAGTCATAAAATAGTTGGCTATATTCCAGTATGTCATTTATGAAGATTTGCAGCAATTTTTGATGCGGGTGATCAGTGAAGTCTTGCTCGATAAAATGCAGTATGTATTGAGAGTAGATATTGTAGGGAGAAATAGTTATCTGACGTATTGAATCAACTTGTTGTGTTAGTTGAGAAAAGTCAATGACAGCAGAGGCATCTGTGTTTGCACTGCAGGCAGGCAATTTGATAAATGCCTGTTGGCTATAAGTACTATAATCATTCAGAAATGCAGAAGTTTGTTGTGTATCAAAGAAAAGTTTTGGGAATTGGCGTAGTATGCCATCGATGACACTGATTGGGTCAAGAAGGTATCCAAGATTATAAAGAAGTTGATTAACCCTTGAAGAGATTTGGCGGCGTTTTTTGTTTTTTTTTGGTAGATCATCATTTTCACTAGGCAGATGACCGAGGTAGACATTGAGGTAGACAATTTGCTGGCTTTCTTCAGAGCCTTGGTCAACAAAGAAAAAAACAGGGGTTGTATTTGATTTTTGGAGTTGAGTATGTATGGTGTCAATAGTTTCATGGGCTGCTGTTTCCTTCGTCAATGGGGTGTCTTGAATTTCAATCCATACCGAGTTGGATGAAGTCGGGGGGCAATCCCCTTTGGCCAATTGTTCCATGTCTCTTAGTTCGACATGACGCGATATATTCTTAACAAATGTACGGCGATTGATAGCCCAGGTTAAAAATTGTTTCTTTCCTATTGGCAGCAAGTCATGACTGCCCTCTGGTTTTAAACCTTTTTCATTTTGATAATAGTGTATAAGTATTTCAGCTAGAGCAGATTGGTTTGATCTGACATAGCTGTGTCCTTCGGATTTTTGAAAGGGTGATGTGGCGTAATTGTACTCATCTAGCTCTTGTATACTGAAGTTAGCATTAAATCGAGCGTAATCCAGCAGGTATTGTTGACAGCGCCTTTTTTGGTCATCATTCAGTGAGTGTTGAGAGCTTAGGATGTTTGTGTAGGCTTTGAACCATTTCTTATGTTTATCATGAGGCATAGCAAAACTTCTTATAATTAAAGAAGGCATTGTATCTGTATTTTCATGAATTGCAAGTGTTTTCTCAGGATAGCTTATCGAAGTTCCTTTAAGTTTAATTCACCTAAAATAGGTTTTATTTGATGAATCTATACTATTTGTTCACATGCCATGTTTTTTATTGGTGCTCTGCCAAGGGGGAAAACAACGGTATTGTTGACAGTGTCACTTTGTATCATAGTATGTTAAATCTGGATTAAATAGATGATAATTGTTCTATCTGCTTTAAATAAGCGTTTTTTCTTATTTTTCCTAACAAGGGATAGTGCAGAGATTCTTTCAGAAATAACCAAACTTAGCAACTTAAAAGTCATGATGACATTTTGTTTGCCTCATTCATTTGCATCGAGGCAGTCGAGAATATTAAATCAAACTATCTCGGATGCTGGCGGTGAAACATCACAATTTGCTATTTTTTTCCAGTTGTTATGCCAAAAAGGATTTCAATTACATCAGTGGGTGTATTTTTACCATACACCTCATTCATTGCCAGCGCGCTATTTAAGTATAGCAAACCCACCTATTTATCATACATGGCAGCAAGCGTGTCGTTGGGAGCTTAAGTTGGAGAAAAAATCCAGCCAATTAAAAAAGAAATACCTTGTTCATCCTTTCTTACTGATGCTTGTTCAAGCGAGTTATATGGTCGTTTTGTATTGCTGCAGTCCGGATATTTTATCTGTCACAGATCTGTTATGTGTGGCTGCTGCAGCAATGACACTAATTCTTGCTAAAAGCCGCATTCTATTCTATTTTTCTAATATATTATGCTATAAAGGCCGCTGCCTGACGCACATCAAACTGGTTTGGTTCTTATGTTATGGCGTGCATGCCCAACTGGGTGAACTGGGATTAATTGGGCAAAAGTGTGAACAGATGATTATGCAAGGGACATCTGTGTCTGCTTACCTTAAGATGCATGGTTTTGCGGGCAATACGGCTAAACAAAAAAAGCAGCTGATCGCACGCATGACTGAACATTGGCTGTTGCGTTATGAGTCCTTACTTAAAGTTTCATGCTTACTTATTTATATGCAGGTCATAACGAGTGTTGTATCTTATTTTTCGAGTTCGCAAACTCAGGTTTGGCAGTTGATGGATTTTTCGTAGTGGGGGCGTGTATTGACATACTGATTGTGTGGATTGCATTGGAGGATTTATATTGTATGTCTGTGGGTTTTTGGTCGTTGCTTTTGTTAAGCATCGCTGTTTTATGCTCTCCATATCAATGTTTTTCTTTGGAACATATGCCTGTGAGTATTGTCATCTGTGTGGCGTGTCTGACAAATAAAATGGGCTGGGCTGATTTATGGGTATGGATTATAATGGCTTGTTATATTGGTTCAATTTTATTAATTGCAGTGATCCTCACAGCAGTGGTTGTATCGTTGTTGTCCTATGCGCATGATCAGCGTATGTATCCATGGGCTGGATTGCTTATTACATCAGTTTTTTTTTTAAGGAGTATAGTATTATGTTGAATACACTAGTGATAGGGTTACTTGGTCACTGTTGTCAAAGGAAAACAGAAATAGCTAGGTCGCTAGCAACCTCTAGTGGTCAAGTAGTGACTTATCGCCTATGGTTAGCAAGTGGTTTCCACCGTCCTAGTGGCATTTTATATGTGGATATTGATGATGAAGTGACTGAAGAAGATTTAGTGAGACTGCAGTCAGGCAGGAAAGTTGAGAAATTTATTTGGCTTGATGATGATGTCAGTGATATATCATTACGTCATGGCTTAAGTCATATTGAGCGGGATAGGATAAAGACTTATAAAAAACTTGCAGATCAAAGAGTGGTGACGACAGCTGCCGACGATCATCTTCAGTGGATGAGCGAAAAACTGAGGGAATATATTTTTGCATACCGTGACTTCCTATTCATGAAAAGTTAGTTATAATACTTCTAATGAGGATAGTTGTTTTATATGTACACAGATTTACATGCTCTTAGGGATAAACATATTTTTGAGCAGCCATTGACAGAGCTGATAAGGCATTGCTTAAAAGTTGAGCGAATTATGTCAAGTATAGATACTCAGCTTGGTGATAACAGCGTTCATACAAGTCAATTTGCCTTGCTTGAATGTGTCTGGTTGCTGCGGTTATTAGAACGGGCGGACATACGAACGAAGTTAATGCAATGGTTAGTCTCTTTTCAGTCTAAATGCCGTCAATGGCATAAGAATGGCAGTGCTGACCAGGTCTATCTTAATGATCTTGTCCAGCAAGTTAATGTCTATTCTCGCGAGATGAGTGAACAAAAACAAAGGTTTAGAATTATCCATGATCCTTTTCTTAAAAGTGTTGACTCACTTGATCTGTCATCAGGGTTGTCCGCATGCAATCACCCACTTATGCAGGTATGGAAAAGTCAGCAGCAGTACCATTGCCGTGATCAGATTAATAAGTGGCTCAGCTATGTCACAGTTGAGATTAAAGTGGTGCACTTTATTCTCAAAGTTTTACGATCAAGCCAAAACTTTGAGCGGCATGAGGCATCTGACGGTTTTTATCAGCTATCCTTAGATAGCTTAAACCAAATTCAGCTTCTTCGGGTGAAGTTGCATTCGGACGGTGTGTTCCCCAAAGTCAGTGTAGGCAAGCAGAGATGTTCATTGGCATTCTATCGGTATGACTTTCTCAAGGAAGATTTTTCGTGTCAAGACCTGCAATCACGTTCATTTGATTTAGCCTGTTGCAGTTGCTAGTCTTATTATCTCGTAGCAAGGCAGCAGCATTTTATCAACTTTTTCTTTGAGTGGCACCCACCGTAGTTCTTGACCCTCATTAGCTGAAGGTGTTCCATGCCAGTGATGAATGAAATAAACTTTCAGGCATAGGGTGTTTTTGGCGTATTCATGGAGAATGTCTTTTTTGTATGTATAACTGATCGGCTGAGTATTTATTTCTTCAAGGCATTCGCGTATCAGTGCTTGTTCAGCTGTTTCGTCCGATTTAACTTTACCACCTGGGAATTCCCAATAACCCCTCAAAGGTTCACGCTGTCGTTTTTGAATTAGCATATGTTCATTTTGTAGAAACAATGCTACTGCAGCATTGATTTTGTTCATGCCAGTTTATTTAATGGGTAGGGGAGAACGGAGCTTAAGAACAGGACGTAGTTTAAGGAAGTAGATATGTATTGGCTTATGAACGATCCTATAGTTAAAAGATGTGCCTGAGGTGCTCCTTTGATAGCTGTGTAGAAAAACTGGATTATACTTATCAACCCTACGACCAGTCGTGCTGGAAACAATGTGAGGTAGATAATTATCATGAAAATAAGCTTTTTACCGAGGTGTGTGTGGTTTGTCTTCGACATAGTGTTTTCCTATTAAAGATTCATTTGGATATTATAGCCAGAGCTAGTGGGCGGACTTTTTTCCTCTTTCTGGAAGATGAGGTGCAAGATTGTTTTTGCTGCTATAGACTGAATTTGTTGCAGCATCTCTTGAAATAACTGGAAAGATTCTTTGCGGAATTCATGGGCAGGGTCTTTCTGTGCATACCCTCTTAAATTAATGCCTTGTCGAAGATGGTCAACTGCTGCAAGATGTTCTTTCCAGAGCTTGTCCAAGGTACTTAGAATCAACATACGGTAGGTGTGTATGATGACGTTCTCTGGTGCTGAATAGTAGTTTTTTTTGCGTATTTCGCGCATCCAGTCAACCAGGGCTTGGGTTAGCGAGTTTGCATCGTAATCAGGGTGCTCACGGCACCAGCTATCAATATCAAACTCATTGGCACACAGTTGCTGCACTTGCTCTTTTAACTCATCCATATCACATTCGGCAGTTTTTTCAGTCACAGTTTTTTTAACAAGTCTAGAAACCACTGTTGTAATGATGTCATCGGCGATTCCTAAAATATCGTCAGTGATCATAAGCTCGCGGCGTTGATCGTAGATGAGATTGCGTTGCTCGTTAGCAACATCATCAAATTTAAGGAGCTGTTTACGAATATCATAGTGGTAGCTCTCTACTTTTTTCTGGGCATTTTCAATAGCACGGTTGAGCATAGGTGCCTGGATATGGTCTCCTTTTTTCATGCCAAATACTTGCATTAATTGGGTGACACGGTCGGAGGCGAAGATACGCATTAAATTATCTTCCAGCGATAGGTAGTATTGGCTCGATCCGTGGTCACCTTGACGGCCAGCACGGCCTCGAAGTTGATTGTCAACTCGCCGCGACTCATTGCGCTCTGTGCCAAGGACGTGAAGCCCCCCAGAAGAGATGACTTTTTCATGCTGTTCTTGCCATGAGCCACTGTTAGCAGGGTGAGTGTCTTGGCTGCCACCAAGGACAATGTCAGTTCCGCGACCAGCCATGTTGGTAGCGATTGTGACAGCACCAAGCTGGCCAGCTTCAGCAATAATATTCGCTTCTTTGTCATGGTGTTTGGCATTTAGGACAGAGTGTTTGATGCCTTCACTTTTGAGTAAGTGCGAGAGGTATTCAGAGCTTTCAATTGAGCAAGTTCCCACCAGAATAGGTTGGCCTTTGCTATGACGTTCTTGGATGTCTTTGACAATAGCTGTGTACTTGTCATTTTGATTTAAAAAAATCATATCAGGCATATCATCTCGTGCCAGCGCTTTATTAGGAGGGATGATGACAACTTCTAGTTTATAAATATCGTGTAGTTCTTGGGCCTCAGTATCTGCAGTGCCTGTCATCCCTGCAAGCTTACTGTATAGACGAAAGAAATTCTGAAAAGTGATCGATGCTAATGTCTGGTTCTCTGCTAATATGGCTGTTTTTTCTTTGGCTTCAATGGCTTGATGTAGCCCGTTTGACCAACGTCGTCCAGCAAGGGTTCGCCCTGTATGCGCATCAATGATAACCACTTGGTTGTCTTTGATCATATAGTCAACATCCTTGTGATACATATGGCATGCTCTTAGGCAAGCATCGAGGTAGTGGAGAAGGGTGATATTACTCAGGTCATATAAGGTTGTGTTCTCTTCTAATAGACCTTCCTCATGCATGAGATTTTCTGCTTTGATATGTCCTTTCTCAGTAAGAAGTATTTGCTTTTCTTTCTCTTGCAAGGTGAAGTCTTCATCTTTAACGAAAGATGGAATAAGTGTTGTGATTTTTTCGTAGAGTTCTGCACTTGAGTCAATGGGGCCAGAGATAATAAGAGGCGTTCGCGCTTCATCAATCAGAATAGAGTCTACTTCATCGATAATAGCATAAGAGAGTGGTGACTGAACTTGATGTGCTTTTTCTGGTGCCATATTATCACGGAGATAGTCAAATCCAAGCTCATTATTGGTGGCATAGATAATATCGCACTTATAGGCTGATATTTTTTCTTCATGAGATTGCTCTGGCACAATAGTTCCAACAGAGAGCCCTAGAGCCTGGAATATTTTCCCCATCCATTCTGCATCACGTTTAGCGAGATAGTCATTGACAGTCACTATGTGCACGGGTTGGCTAGACAGTGCATTTAAATATGCTGGCAATGTAGCTGTAAGGGTTTTCCCCTCACCTGTTCCCATCTCAGCAATATTGCCTTCATGAAGGGCAATTCCGCCTATTAATTGGACATCAAAATGACGTTGCCCGATTTGACGTTCAGCAACTTCCCGTACCAATGCAAAGGCATCTGGGAGTAAAGTATGGAGTGAACATCCTTGATTAACACGTTCCTTGAATTCATGGGTCAGTTCACGGCACTGTTCATCAGTCATAGACGCGTATTTATCAGATAATTCATTAATTTTTCTGATGGTTAGACTGTACTTTTTGATTAGTCGGTCGTTGCGACTGCCGAATATTTTTTTCAATATGTTGTTAAACATCGTATACCCAAGAACTCATTTAGGTGGTTATTGTACCACATTCCCTCCAATGCACAAGAATTGTAGGAGAATCCATTAGATTTATTGATCAAATCGCTTGAAGGCAGGCGTGTTACAGCCGTAGTCCATTTATAATGCCACTAGAATTTAGGACAAAAAATTGAAACAGAACTCCGGATAGTG
>CAZMRQ010000017.1:0-26750 GCA_964568795.1 uncultured Gammaproteobacteria bacterium
CCAACCCAGACAGCCGTCACAAAAGGTCCTATCCCCCCAAGGAACCATGCGTCTCGTTGCTGATTTGTCGTTCCTGTTTTGCCAATTAAGTCCGTTCTTTTGATTGATTTGACTCGGCGCGCAGTACCATGCTGGACAACTTCTTTGAGCACATCATAAACAATGTAGGCTTGTTGCTCGTTTAGAACTGGCAGAGACTCACCAGGGATTGACGAAATTCCGGCTGCTATTTTTTCGTGAGGCAGGACTATTGGGTTTTCGTGGCTTTGTATGGCAGAGATTAAATAAGGCGGTTGTAGCGAGCCTTTGTTAAGGAAAACGGTATAAGCTGCTGCCACTTGTGCTGGCGTGGCAAGACCACTGCCCAGAGCCAATGAAGCCGATTGGTTTTGTTTGGTTTTATCAAAGCCAAACTGTCCTAAAAGGTGGATTGTTTTGGGCATGGAAAGCTGTGTAAGCAAACGAACCATAACCAGATTTCTCGATTTGACCACCCCTTCACGGATACTTGTCATTCCCCGAAATTGAAAGTCAACATTATTAGGGCGCCATTGCTCTAGGTCCTGCTGTGAGCCCATCACCACTGGGGAGTCATTGATTTGGTCCGCTAGAGTCAGATCTTGAGAGAGTCCTGCAGATAAGATAAGTGGTTTGATGATAGAGCCAATCTGACGCCAAGCGGATGTGGCCCGATTAAATGAGCTGTTGTTGAAATTAATGCCACCAACAAGACTAGTCACCGCTCCGCTGTGAGCGTGAATGGTGATGAGTGCAGCATTGTTTTCTGGCAGAATAGCAAGTTCATTCAGTTGTGTGTATTGCCAAAGTGGGTACTGCCACGCTTGCACAGTTTTGTGGTGCTGTTCTGGGATGCGGGCCAATAGTGTTTTCCAAGGAACAAGTTGCGATCCGGGCTGGTTGTTTTGTATAAAAACGCCGTCTTCGGTAGCGTGTAAGAGATAGGTGGGTATGTGGTCTTTGATTGGTTTTATTTGATGGAAACTATAGGGGCTGTGATGGGGTTGCTCTTTTTGTGGGCCTATTTGTGTCTGCAGTTTTTCTATGTGAGAGCGCGTGACTTGAGCGGCTGCTTGTTGTTGTTTTTTTTGAATGGTTGTGGTGACATGGAGGCCAAGTGAGTAGGCGTCTTGACCAAGTTTTTTCACTAAATATTGCCGGACTAAATCAGCTGCATAAGGTGCATCGCACTCAATTTGGGTGTAATAGCGTTTGGCGGAGCTTGGTTGTTGAATAGCTTGTTCGTATTGTTGTTGAGAGATGTATTTTTCCTCAAGCATGTTTTTGAGAACATAGTTACGTCTGTTCAGGGCTTTTTCTAGGTTGACCAGAGGGTTTGCAGCGGACGGTGCTTTGGGAAGTCCTGCCAACATTGCATACTCATGCAGCTGCAAATCACTGATATCTTTCCCGTAGTAATTGTAGCTCGCTGCTTGAACCCCATAGGCATGATTTCCGAAGTATATTTTATTGAAATACAGATTGAGTATCTGGTTTTTGTTATAGAACTGTTCTATCTGGATGGCTAAGACGAGCTCTTTTATTTTTCTAAGCCATGATTTTTTACGGTGGAGAAAGAAGTTGCGGGCTACTTGCATGGTGATTGTGCTTGCCCCTTGTGTTTTTTCACCCTTTTGAATGACATCTATGCTCGCACGGATTAAACCTTTCATATCAATGCCAGGGTGGTCATAGAAGCGCCGGTCCTCAGTTGCAACAATGGCTTGTATCATGACGGGGGGGATTTCATTGAAGCCGATTGGTTTTCTGTTTTTATGACCAAATTCAGCAATGAGGTTTTTCTCGATGGTATAAATTCGCATGGGTTGTTGGTAGCTGATGTGCTGGAGGGATCCAACATCAGGGAGGTCCATACTAACCAAAATAATAACAATAGCCAAAGCTGCTGAAACAACAATAGAAAGCCAGGCACAGAAGTTAAAGAATTTTTTCAACATTTATCAGTGTTTATAAGATGCCATAGGATAACAATAAAGCGCCTATATTGAAAGAGCTAACTGCAAAATGCATCAAGGGTCAGCGGGGTTTTATGCCCTGTTCCAAGAGCAGGGGTCATATCAGAGCCGCACACCATGACTTTAATCGTCTCGCCCATATGCTGTGGTTGCATCAATGTTTTCAGAGACTGGGGGTCGTGGGGGTAGTTTTTGGCTGCCTGCAGACACTCTTGCATGAACATTCCTTGAGTGGTGTATCCATAAATATCCAGCCCATGGAGTTGAGTCAGATGGGCAATACTGCTCCAATTGACATGAGCTGTGATATCTTGGTTGCCGGGGTGTTGCAAAGGGTCATTGTTATACTGACCACGATAAAAACAAGACATAGTTCCTTGCTGGCGTTCAGGATGATACAGGATGTTTTGATCGTAACCATAGTCTATGAGCCACATCATGCCTCGGCAGCTTGCTAACCAGGGACGAAGACTGTCGTAGGCACAGCGTTCGTAAAAATAATCTGCGGGCAGCCTGCAAGTGAGTGGATGAGGTGCGTGGATGTATTTCCAAGAGAGAGTGGGGCAGTCAACAGAGACAAGACATTCATGGTTGTTTTCCCCATCCCAGTAATAGCGTTTGAATGGCATTGCATCAAGGCACTCATTGGCAATGAGGGCTCCGGTCCAATTCTCAGGCGGGTGTTGATGGGCATGAATGGGGAGAGAAAACTGTGATGAAATGTGTGCCAGGGAGTCTTTCAGACGCGCTGTGCTTATGTCATACAAGTAGACTTCTTTTGGCAAATGCCCTATTTCTTGCAGTGTTCTGAGAACTGATGCCATGAGGTGTCCTTGGCCGGGGCCAAGCTCATGAATGACGTAAGGCGAGGAAAAACAGGAGGCTATTGAATGAGCCAAAGCGAAGCCAAGACCCTGAGAGATCATGGGGGCGGTCTGAAAGTCACGGCCAAGTGGCGTTTGTTGTTGTTGGTAATAGCCATGTGTCGGCTCATAGAGAGCCTGACCCATGAAGACATCAAAGGGGATGGGCTGGGGTTGTTTCAGCCAGAGAGGTGTTATTTTCTTATCCATTGGGTGTGTCTGAGAATAAAGCCACACAGCCCATGAATGACTAAGCCAGCCATGAAAACAAGGAACAGTGTCCAATAGGGGTTGAACTGAGCATGACCAGACCAGGCATAGCGGAACAAATCACAGATGTATAGCACGGGGTTGAAAAGAGCCACATTTTGCCACATTGGGGGAAGCATCTTTAAAGAGAAGAAGACACCGCCTAAGTACACAAGAGGGGTGAGGAAAAAATTGGGAATCACTTGAATTTGGTCAAAACTATTGGCGAAAAAACCGTTGAGGATGCCCATCCCTGAAAGCAAGAAGGAGGAGGTAAATGTTGTGGCAAAGATCAACGAAAGGTGGGCGTGATTAAAATCGACAAAATACGCTGCAACAGCTGTGTTTGTGATGCCAATAAGAGACCCTCGAAAAATACTGCCTGCTGTAAAACCAGCAACAATAGCGTATTCATGTATAGGGGCCGATAGCAATAAGTCAAAGCTTTTCATATAGCGTTCAAGATAGACAGATGAAGCCGAATTTGAGAAAGCATTGACAATGACTCCCAACATGATAAAGCCTGGGGCGACATAGTCTACATAAGGCATCCCAGCAACATGCCCCACTCTGTGACCAACTATTTCACCAAATATGATGAAGTAAAGTGTTGATGTAATGATGGGAGGGAAGATAGTTTGTTTCCAAATACGCATCACCCGATAGCATTCTTTCCCTGCCAGTGTTAAAAAGCAAATCCACTGAAGCATTATGGCTCCTCCGTTGTGTATTGGCTCATATAAGACTCCAGCCGGTTCTTACTGCTGTTGATGTGTTTGACTTCAACGCCCTCTTGCGCTAATTGATTGAGCCATTCATGGGTATTGCGGTTATTGGTGACAGTGACCTCAATACAGCGAGGGGACATTTGACGAATGTCTAGGCCCGCAATGCGCATTGTTGTAGGAACGTCTGCAATTGTGTGGATTGTATAGGTTGGCTGGCTGCTGTCTCCGAGGTCGATGCTGTCAATAGGTCCTTGATTAACAAGGTTTCCTTTGTGAATTACTGCTACAAAAGTACAAAGATTCTCGATGTCTTCCATGTAATGAGAGGTTAGAATGATGGTGGTGCCCTGTGCGTGAACGTCTTTGAGGAGACGGTATATGTCCTGGCGCAGGTCCACATCAACACCTGCAGTAGGCTCATCTAAAAAGAGATAGTCAGGTTTAGTGATGAGGGCACGGGCAAGCAAAACCCGTCTTTTCATACCACCAGAGAGCATGCGAATCGCTGTGTCACGCTTGTCTGATAAACGGAGTTGTTGCAAGAGCTGGGTGATATGTTCTTTCACTGATGGCCCAGTCATTCCGTAATAACCTGCTTGATATAACAAAGATTCACTCACAGTTGAAAACGGGTTAAAATTGAGTTCTTGTGCCATAAATCCCATCTTTTTCTTCACTTCAATGGTATGAGTTTCGAAGTCAAGGCCATCAATAACAATGGATCCGCTGGTTTTATTGAGAATATGGCAGAGAATATTAATGAAAGTGCTTTTGCCTGCACCATTCAGTCCTAATAAACCAAAAAACTGACCTTTCTTAATAGAGATGTTGACCTTGTCTAAAGCAAGGAGACCGTTGGCATAGCGTTTTGACAGTTGTTTTATCTGGATCATGTGAAGGGTATTAGTCATCTACTTAACAGGTATTGTAGCATACGGGGCATAGCAAGTTAAGAGACTTCATGACTTTGGCGGCAGTAAATTTGTGAGAGCGCTAGGGAGGTCTCCATAGGAAAAGCGCATATCATGGTCAAGCAATACTTGTGGTTGAGCCTTTGTTCCCAACAATAATAATTGGCTCATTTCTCCAAGGAGTGCGCGGTAAAACCAAGGAGGAAGATTGATTGTCAGGCCACCAAGATGTTGTTTGATACACTGATAAAAATCCTGGACGGAGGTCATTTGAGGACTAATGATATTGACAGGGCCGTGTATTTTTTTATTTAGGATGAGACGGCAAGCAATGACAAAGTCATTGACATGCACCCATGGCAGTGTTTGTTCACCTGAGCCAGGAATGCAGTGAACCCCTGCTCGGCTTAGGAACGTTAGGTGCGGGAGCGCCCCGGAGTGTTTCGAGAACACAGGGGCTATGCGGAGTTGCGTGCTTAGACCGGGGTATGCTTTAGTTCTTTTTTCTATGCAATAAGCCACGTATTGCATAAAAGAATTGGATTCTTCAGGAGGGTCGTGTTCACTGTGGGAGTGGATGGACTTATCAAATAAGCCATAGTAGCTAATTCCTGAGGCTTGTATAAGCCAGGGGCTATGGCCGCTTTTATGGGCTGTCTCAGTCAATGCATCAATAATAGCACAGCGGGAATTGATGATGGCTAGCTTGGTAGCTTCAGTCCAGCGCCATGCATGGATAGGGCGTCCTGCCAGATTGATAATAATGTCATAATTATTAAAAGTCGCTGTTTGCAAGAAACGCTCTATTGGCAGATCACCCTGGCGAGAGACGACGTCACAGGGAACAGCTTGTCTCAAGGCCCTTCCTAAGAAGCCATTGCCGCCAATTACCGCGATTTTCACTGGCTATCCTGGGTGTGTTTGGTATACATAACAGTGGGAAGAAGGCATATGATGATTCCACCTATCACCATAAGGGTGTAATATTGGTGGCTAAATCCGAGAAGATTGCTTGGGAGAAGAAAGCCCACAGCAATGCCGGCCATTGAAACCAAGATGCCTAGTGAAGCTATACAATATGCTGTGATACGCCCTCCTGGGATAAGATAACAACCACTGGTTTGCATGGTGTGATAGATTTTCAAAAAGCCAATAAACATGATGATGTAGATAAGCAAAGCAAGCTGTGTCGTGACAGCGCCAAGAAGCATGTAAATAACATTCACAGGCATGAACGTATACAAACAAGTCAGTACGGTAAAAACAACAGCCTGCACAAGAAGAACACCGGTTGGAGCCCCCTGTGCGTTGGTTCGTCGGAATATGCGAGGGGCCAGACCATCTTGAGCAGCAACCATAAGCCCCTTGCTTGGCCCAATAATCCATGTAGCAACTGTGGATGCACCACCAATCACAATTAAAAGTGTTATGATTGGTTTAAGTATACTGAGTTCAGGCCGGTTAAGTACAGTACTAAATGCCTGTAGGATGCCAGTAATAATACTCAGGTCTGTTGTGGGTACTATCAGTGCAATGGCCAGAGATGCCAACACCATGGATGCAAAGATGATCACTCCAGAAAGGAGGATGGCTCTGGGGAAAGTTTTGCGTGGTTCGCGCACCTCATCAGCATGATAAGCACATATCTCAATGCCAATAAGGCCAAAGAGCATGCCAGAAAGGTAGCTTAAAGACCCTGGATTAAGATCAGGGATAAGTGCTTGCCAAGAAATTGCAGTGGCATAGTTATAAGGCGGTGTCATATACCAGGCTATTCCAAGAGATATCAAAAGCACTATGGGCAAGAGTGTGCCAAGGGCTCCCAATGTGCTCACCGCGCTTGACCAACGCATTCCCAGAGAGTTGATCAGGGTGAAAAGCCAAAACAGAATGAGCATGAGAGGCACTATTAATGTGGGCGAACTCGATCTTTCAGGGGAGAACAGAGATATAATAGCGCCAGCTACAAAGGTGAGTTGGGTCGGATACCAAATAATATTATAAATCCATTGGATCCAAATAACTATAAGTCCCCATCTTTTGCCAAGCGATTCACTGACCCAGACATATATCCCCCCTTTCCTGGGGAAAAAGGTAGCAAAAACTGCTGAGACAAGCCCAACAGGGATAAAAAAAAGAACCGTAGCGATGAGGTAGAATGTGACCAGCGACAGCCCCATTTCTGCACCGTATGTGAGCGATCGGAGGTTATCGATAGCAATAATGTTAATCATTGCTAGTGGCAAAATACCTAAAGTCCTTGCAGGCGTGTTCACTTTTGTCCTCTAGCGCGCGAATGAACCGCGGACGTTTACTTGTGGGTGCTCCGAAGAATCATTAGAAACCTTGCAGAGCTCTTTAGGAGTTAGCATAATAACCGTTGAGCCAAATGTAAAGAAACCGATTTGCTCGCCTTTGTTTATTTCTTTTTCTAGCTTTAAAGGACTTTCGTTGTCATCTTCGGTCACAATCTTGCCAACTATAAGGGCTCCGACGAATACGACAAAGAAGTCATGTTGAGAAGCCTTGTCCTCATCCTCATATCGAAACCTAAGAACGGTTCTTTTGTTCTCGGAGTATAATTCGGGGTATTGATCTATGTTTTCTGGTCTCACCGAGCGCAGCAGGCCTTCTCCGTTGCCATCGTTGATTGAGACAAGTGTTGCCTTGTGGGGCATGTGGATGCGGTGGTAGTCCTTTGGAGAGAGGTAGATGGTCGTTGCGTGATATTCTTGCTTAACTTCCTCCCTAACAAGCTTGCTGGGAGAGAAGCCTTGACCTTTAGCTATGATTGTCGCATCAAGAGATACCTTCTCGGCGTATGTCACTTTCCCATCAGCAGGGCTAACCCAGTGGTCGGTTGCAATTGGACGTCTTTTTTCGATGTCGTCGAACTTTCTGCAAAAAAACTTCCTGAGACAGGAGTAGTCCCTAGCCTGTTTTTTTTCGAATGGAGAAAGATCTATGTCATAGAACCAGCAGTACAATGTTATTGCAAGCCAGACAAAAGGTTGCAAAGTAGTATCGCCGATGAAGTCAGCTATACGGGATATTGCTTTGTACAGTCTGTGCTTTAATTCTTCTAAGTTTATCTTTGTAAGTTTTTTTATTGTTGGTATCATGGTTTTCATAATTGTGAGTTGATGTTAATTATAGAACAATTGATTCGAAAAAACAACCATGTATCTAGATAAGAATGCAAATACAGCACAAGTTTGAGTCATTAGGTTGGTTGTTGCTGTCTTTTATGTATGCTATCTTGGCATTTGAGGAGATATCTATGGATGTGTATTTGGTCGGCGGTGCTGTGCGTAATCATTTAATGGGTCAGTCCATCACAGATCGTGACTGGGTGGTTGTTGGTGCGACACCTGAAGAGATGCTTGCTGCAGGATACAAGCAAGTAGGTAAAGACTTCCCAGTATTTCTGCACCCTAAAACCAAGGAGGAATATGCCTTGGCAAGAACGGAGCGTCAAACGGGGCCAGGCCATACAGGCTTTGTTTGTCAATTTGGTCAAGAAGTCACGTTAGCAGAAGACCTGCGCCGACGTGATTTAACTATCAATGCCATTGCTCAAGATGGTCAAGGCCAGTACCAAGACCCATATCAAGGAAGAGTTGATATTGAAAAAAAGCTATTGCGGCATATTTCGCTGGCTTTTAAGGAAGACCCTTTGAGGGTTTTCAGGGTGGCTCGCTTTCAAGCGACATTCCCAGAATTTACAATTGCGCCAGAAACACAGGTTTTGTTGCGTGAAATGGTGGCCAGTGATGCTTGTGCGCATTTATCACAAGAGCGAATTGTGGCAGAACTCAAGAAAGTTTTGCAAACAAAGGCGCCGTGGTTGTTTTTTGGTGTGCTCACAGAGCTTGGCTATCAAGATTCAGCTGTCAGTCACTTTAATACAAGCGTTGCCAAGCAAAGCATGCAGGGGCTAGCTAATCTCACTGAGGAAAAAGTGCTGTGTGCGTTGCTATGGAAACAGAGTGCTCAGGTCATTGCTGGTTTAAAGGAATGGGGTCTACCTGCAGTGTGGAAACGTTTATGCCAGACCCATAAGTTTTGGTTAATATGTGAGACAAATCAACCACTAACGGTTGAGAAATGGCTGAAGTTACTCACAGGGCTCGATGCATTTCGGCGTTCTAACGTGATTGAGCTTGTTTTAGCGATGCGTGATCACAGCTATAGCACCACTGACTTGCATACATGGCAACTGATTAAATCAGCTTATAGTCAGATAGATTGGGCCTTTTTATTGCAATCATGTGCTGATGCAGAAAAGCCAGGCCGTGTGAATCAAGAGAAATGGCGTATAATCACTCAGGTGCTTGGGGAACAGTCTTACTAACAACATATCCACAAGATATAAACATCATATTCCTGGTATTTATGACCTTGCGTGTCTGTGAATCACGTGGCATACTTGATCCCATAGCTTCCTATCAACTTCAAGACGGATTTGTTTTATGCTCAAGCATTTTGCACAATTGCAATTGCCGAAAAATGTTCAGGCGTCCTCGCCTATGTGGCAACGGTGTTTAAAGCGCCTTGACCAGTACCTCAGTCCTCAGGAGCAGCAGCTTTGGTTGATGCCAGTTCAAGCGGTTGAGACAGAGCAGGCTTTACAGCTCTTGTGTCCTAACCAGCATGTCTTATCATTCGTTCAAAACAGTGTTTTGCCTCATTTGGAAATCATCAGTCAGGCTCTGGGCAAGCGTATTGATGCATTTGTAGGTTCACGAAGCCAGCCAAGTGAATCAGCAGAAGTTAAGCCAGTAGCGGATAAGCCCCGAATCAATAAGGCCTCAGCAAGATTGAATAAATCATTTACTTTTTCTGGTTTTGTTCAGGGAAAAGCAAACCAAATTGCTTTAGCGTCAGCAAAACAGGTGGCAAAGCAGCCTGGGTCGGGTTATAACCCTCTTGTTATTTATGGAGGCGTTGGTTTAGGAAAGACGCATTTGATGCATGCTATAGCCCATGAGCACCTTGCCAATAAGGCAGATGCGTGTGTTCACTATGTTCATGCAGAGAGGTTTGTTAGTCAGATGATTAAATCACTGCAAACCAACACCATGGATCAATTCAAACAAGAGTTGCGGCGTGCTGATCTGTTGCTGATAGATGACATTCAGTTCTTTATTAGAAAAGAAAGATCTCAAGAAGTATTGTTTCATACAATCAATGACCTAATAGACAATCATCGGCAAATAGTTGTGACATGTGATCGTTTCCCTAAGGAGCTTGATGGCATGGAAGAAAGGCTCAAATCTCGTTTTTCCTGGGGGCTTACAGTGGGCATTGATCCACCAGACTTAGAGACACGTGTAGCCATACTTTGTGCCAAAGCCAAACTATCACAAATTGATCTTCCTAATGATGTTGCATTTTTCATTGCTGAGCATGTGAGTGGCAATGTAAGAGAACTAGAAGGCGCCTTGAAGCGTGTCATTGCTAATGCTTTTTTTAGTCAAGAAGTTATTACCAAGGAGTTTGCTAAACAAGCATTACGTGATATGCTACACGTACAGGCACGTTTGCATACTGTAGATAGTATTCAAAAAGCCGTCACGCGGTACTACTCCATTAAAATCTCTGATTTAATGAGTCATACACGGCAGCGCTCAATCGCCCGGCCAAGACAAATCGCTATGTTTTTAGCCAAGCAGTTGACAGATCGCAGTTTGCCAGAAATAGGTCAAGCATTTAATCGCGATCACACGACAGTTCTGCATGCCATTAGGCGTGTTCAGGAGCTGGTTGAAGCACGCCTTGATATTAAACAGGATCTTGATGAGATATCGCAAACTCTAGCATAATTGAGGAGCAGCCATGTCGAGCACAGTTCTGGATCAAAGAATACAGTTATCCAATCAGCATCTATCACAAGCATTAAAACTAGTTGCGGGCGTAGTTGAGTCATCACAAGTCATGCAAGTATTAGCCAATGTTCATTTTTCTATTCAAAACGCAACATTGACTTTGACAACATCAAATTCTGAGATGGAAGTGGCTACGGATATTGTGATTGAATCTCAGCAGGAGTTTAATTTTACAGTATCTGCAAGGAAGTTATTGGACATCACTCGGTCAGTGTCTGATGATGAAATGGTGGAATTGAATTATGAAGGGCAGTGGCTGCATGTGCGCTCAGGTCATTCTGTCTTCAAGCTAGCTACTCTGCCAGCTGAAAGCTTTCCATTTTTTCAATCATCTGACATGAGTCAACAATGCGCACTGCCAGCTTCTCAATTACTACGCCACTTGGTTAAGACCAGTTTTTCTATGGCTAGGCAAGATGTCCGTGTTTTTCTTAACGGTTTGTTTTTGAGTCTTTCTGAAGAAGGGATCGCCACGGTGAGCAGTGACGGGCATAGATTGAGTTACATGCAGAGTGATGCTGGTCAGCAAAGCAACGGCATTATGATTATTCCTCGGCGAACAACCCAGGAGCTCATTCGCCTGCTCACAGGCTTGGGAGATGCCATTATCCAGATTTCATTTACTGACAAGTTGGCTGTATTTCATGCAGACATTTTTTCTTTGAGAACGCATTTAATTGATGGTCAATACCCGCCCTATCAGAAATTAATTCCGCAGCATCTTGACCATAAGATCACATTGCCAACGTTGCAGCTGAAACAGATTATTCAGCGTGTGGGCATCTGTGCTAATGAGAAGTTTCGTGGAGTGCGCTTTGATATCCGTGCAAACAAACTGGAGGTTTCTGCACATAACTTTGAGCAGGAAGTGGCTAAAGAACAAGTCGATATAGATTATCAGGGGCAAGATGTCAACATATCTTTTAATATGCAATACCTTCAAGAAGTCATTGGTATTATGGATACAGAAGCATTTAGTCTTTCTTTTAGTCAGTCTGATTCGAGTGTATTGATCGAGCCAATTGCGGATGAACAAATCAAGTATGTAGTGATGCCACTGACACTGACATCATGATACTCAAGCGACTTGGTTTAAGTTGTTTTCGTAACTTTACAGAGTTTCAAGTTGAATTTTCAGAGGGGGTTCAAACTATTATTGGCCCCAATGGTTCAGGCAAAAGCTCTCTGTTAGAAGCCATAGTGTATGTGGCATCAGGCCGCTCATTCCGTGCTTCACGTCCAGTCACATTAATTCAGCATCAACAAGAACAAATGATTATTTGGTTGGAGCTGTGTAATGGCACTCAGCTTGCATTATCAAAAAGCCAGTCAGGGAGAACAGAGCTACGCATTAATGACAAGCCGGCCCAACGTCAGAGTGAACTAGCCGTCCATTTGCCTGTTGTCTTTATAGACACCCATACTCACCGTTTATTTGCTGAGGACGCAAAACACAGGCGAGGCCTGATTGATTGGATGATGTTTCACGTGAAACATGACATGTACGAAGTGGCCTTGAAGTATCGAGCAGCCTTAAAACAACGCAATGAGTGTTTGAAGTATGGCAGCAAAGACCTTGACGTTTGGGATGAACTTCTTTGCCGCTATGGCGGTCAGCTTGATGAGGCCAGACAGGATGTATTTTGCCAATGGGTGGATGCTTTAAAACAGTATGAGCTTCCCTTTGACATAGATGTTGCGCTTCGATACAGACGTGGTTGGTGTGATGAAGTTGCATTGATTGATGCTTTGCGATCCAGCCGTTTGGACGATCAACGCCGTGGCTATACAAGTGTAGGTGCACACAGATTCGATATACTGGCACAGGAAAAAAGCATGGCTATGTCGTATATACTTTCACAGGGACAGCAGAAAACGTATAATGGCTATATGCGCTTGGCTGCAGCAAATTATGTCAAAAAAAACACTCATAAGCAGGTGCTGTGGTTGATTGATGATTTGCCTGCAGAGCTTGATCAAAAAAGACAAAAAAGCTGGCTGCATGAACTAACACAAAAAGGTGAGCAAGTAATCGTCAGTGCTCTAGGTGAGGCTGAAATGGATTTACCAGTGATATGTGATCTTGAGAAGGCAAGTGCATGAAAGTTTATGTGAGTATCACAGTGAACTCACCGTGAATGATTGCAATGCATTTTTTTACGTCTGTGTTTTTAGGCATTCACACAATGCTTTTGTTTAAGACAGGTGTATCTGCTCTTTTAATTTCTTATGAGAGGATTACTTCGGGTCGTATCCAATTGAGGTGTAGTATTTTAGTTGGTGTGATGCCTGCAATGAAATGAATAGGGCTATTTCCTAAAAACGATTGTTAATGCTAGGATGCTCGGGCTGACTTTTTGAGTGTCAGTGGAATATGCGAAGAAGCAACAAACAGATTGCCATGATCACTCACTTTGATCTGTCAATTGTAGGTCAGAGTGAGTGGATATTAATTTGAGAGTCCGAACAAGTTTTTAACTCTAGATATGATGCCAGTTTTTGAAACAGGTCTTTTTTGCGGGCAAGATGATTGTTCAATGTTTCTTGCAGGGAGCCCATTGCTAGTGTAAAAGGTTTGTTCAGATAGGTTTTTTAGAGAAGCTTTATTATAACGAAGATAGCCTTTTACAATGAGAACACCCCCGATTAATGTGAGTAATCCAGCAATGACACCGGATACATAGAGAGCGACTGCTGCCACCCCAGCAACAGCAGCAATAGTTCGGCGATGTGCAGTGTTAGGTTCCTTAGAGGGTGGTGGAGTAGGTGTCTTAGTGTTAATTGGGTTTGATGTATGGCTTTCTGTAGGAGTAGCGCTATGAACAGAACCCAACCATTCTGCAAGGCTCTTCTCACCTTCTGACATAGACATACCATGAGATACATGAGTCCATAGACGACCTGCTTTATTCTCTGATTGAAACCACGCTTCCACATCATTCCATATTATGAACCCCCCCGGTGCCAACACGTGGCGTTTTCCTTCTTCATCAAATCCGTAGTATAGGGATATAGGGATGCTATCGGGTATGAATTTCACGCCTGAACCCTCTGGGAGGCAGAAACACCTTTGATTTTTGGGATCAAACTCTTTGACATTATTACGCGTATTAGTTAACTTCATTTTTTAGCCCTCTCTAAATAATAATTCATTTTTCAAATGTGTACATGTTGAGACTTACCTAGGGCTCATGGAGGGAGCTGGATGATCAGCGGCCTCAGGCACTGGTGTCACCTTGGCCATGAACCTTTTCAGCTCACTTAGAGCCTTTAGTAGGATTTTCGCCTGTGCTACCGAATGATTCATTCTTCTATCTTTTAGTAGCCACTCAACGATCTCCCCAGCTACGTCGGTTTCCCCGTCATATAACACAACGTGCAAGTTATCTGCAAGTATCTTCATATCGTCTTCACTACGTAGTTTAGCTTTTTTATGAATATTGTGCAACGCCAATACTGGCGTACTACGTAAATAGTGATAGGGGTCACATCCTTCTAATTGTCTCTGGTAGGTTTCGTTAAGCTCACGAAGCTCCACCTGACAAGCAGGACGCAGATATCTCAATAAAAAAGTCACAACGTCAGTAAATAAATGAATAGATCTAATTTTTTTATAAATGTCTTCGATAATCTTTTCATTAGAACCATCTTTTGTCAGTTTTATGCGGGCAAACTCGATGAGATCGCTAGCAACCTGTAACTGGCTGTATTTATCCGTGCCGGTATCTTTCGCTTCACAGTACTTATGGAGATTTTCAATCTGCCATTGATTGAACTCATCCGGGACTTCGGTCATTAACTTCTGTGCACATTCTTCTAACAATGTATTCAAAATTAGCTCATCACTAAAATTAGCAGTATATCTGCTAGACAAATTCATGCTGGGCACTTCACCCCCAGAATGATACTGATGGGTCGAATCTTGAAGATGAGTCTCCCCAGTTCTATTACGTGCACTCAAAACATCCTGTAAAGCAGGTTTTCCTTGTTTTAATGCAGCATTTAATATAGCCAAGGCAACTTCAAATTCAGCATTCCATAGTGCAAAATGAAGGGCGGTATTCCCATTATAGTTTTGTGCACAAAGATTAAGACGATTCTCTCTGATAAAGTTGAGCACGCGCTGGCGTTGATCGATCTTATCGTCTCCTGTCGCCTCACGCAGACTAGATAAGCGATCCATAAGCACGGTGTTCCATTCTGGATTACTGTGCCTGTTGTTTTCATCATATCCGCTTGGTCGGCGTGCTTGTGGGGTCAACTGTTGTAAAATATCCTTCTTGAATGTATCTTCCAAGCGGCCATGACGTACGTTATCTGCAATTGTTTCACCAAGAGTGGCCCCAATCACATTTTTATTACGGCATGTTTCTAATCTTACAAGCTGCTCATCAGAAAGCTGAGAAGTCATCAGAGTTAACTCATGTGAAAACCCATGAAATGCAGCGTAATGTAGGACAGTATTTCCGCCGTCATCTTGCATTTCCATCTCAGTGTGTGGAATTAGCATCTCAATAATAGCAGTAATAGTGGCGGTACAGTCTGAATCTGTCCCTTCTGTGAGTATTTCTCTTTTCTTTCTCAAAGCTGCCAGAAGGGGCATTCCGTGAGAGGCTGTTTGCATAGCAAGAGTCCTTCTCACTTGATCTTCATCCAGGTTTTGCACAGCTGTAAGCAAGGGTGTAGATAGACGTGACTGGCCTGTTGTTTGTGCGTAACGTTGCTGGGTAAAACTTGCAACAGCCGCTCTATTGACTTGGCCGTGGTGTGCAGAAAATGACCGAGCGTCTTTAGAGGCAATTCTCTTTATTTCGAGATCAATTCTTTGAGTTAGGCTTTGATTATCAATGACACATTCCATGAGTTTTGTGAGCTTGCCTGTTGAGCTTGTGTCTTCATCACTTTGGGTGGCGAGTTTAGCCTTGTCCTGAGCTATTTGGCTTTCAAGCTGAGTTTTCCTTGTTTGTAAATCGCTGTATATATCATCTTTAGTACTGGATAGCTCATAACGCTCACCATTTTGACTTGCGTACTTAGCATAAAACGGTTCGACCTGACGAATTGAGCTTCCTCGCCCTCCTCTCCTGCTACATTGAACCGGATTTTTTATTGCATTTTCCAATTGGGACATGAATGTCTCAAAATCATCTAATCCTTCTGACACGCGCTGAAGCTCATTCGAATGTTTTTCAATATTAATGCGGCACGTTGCTGCTTCATTAGCGTCTTGCTTTCCTAATGAAATATCAACAAGCTGTCCTTCTACGTAGTTATTAACCATCGCTGTTTTGTTTGCAGGATCAGTGATCCTTTGAGTGGTGGTATGAGTCGAGCCATGCACTAATGTGCATGTAACATCGCTTGCATCTTCAGGAAGCTCAAAATATACGTGTCTTTCACAACCGAAAATCAGATGGTCTGCTTGGGCAGTGACAGTGTGTTTGCCAGAACCATTGGTGTAAGAAAGTCCTAAAACAGCAGGGGCTGTTGTATGCCCAGCTCCTAATATTTTTACAGTTTCATTCACATTGTTCATTTGCTCACGCATCCCTGCTCCAGCACTGACCGAGGCAAAAGGCGCTTTAAAATGATTTGACATATCATTGGTAAATCCACTGCTAGCTCTGGTTCCTATTTCAGTGACCATCACTAGAGGGCGAGCAGCACAGGTAAAGCCAGGAAGACCCCATGAAATGGAAGAATTATAAGAAGAGGAGGGGTCATTTTTCATGCTAGGAGGCTCTGAAATAGGGGCCGAGCAGTCCTTCATGTAGCCTAACAGCCGGTCTACTGTCCCCTCATTCGGGGCCCCATCCGTCCAAACTAACAGAGTCGAGTTTTCAAGCCTATGTTGCGAAATCAAAAGGTCAGACGGGTGTGCTTTCAGGAGTTTGCCACTATGTGCCATAGCTTCATAAAGTGGTGTGGTTCCACTCGCAGGAATTTCCGTGAAGAGATCTGCTAACTCACTTGCCTTGACCCGTTTATGATAGCATGGACTGTTTAATGGTAGAACGCTGACTCGGTCATTAGCTGGGAGACTTCTCACAAATGATCTTAGAGCCTCATTTGCCACGCCAATAGAGTTCCCGTCTTGCATAGAGCCGCTATCATCAAAAATAACAACATATTCATGATGGTCTTGGGGTGTTTTCATTTGAGCACTAAGTGTCACACCTATCAGAACCTTTTCGTGAGGGCCAATCGTTGTTTTTTCGATTTTGGTAATGTCTACCACAGCTTGATCAGATTGACTCTGTTGTTGAGCTTCTTCGACTAAACATTCAGATCGATTATACTCTTTGCTCTTATACATGTCATCAGCAGACTCAGTATACTGATAAGGGTGGCGTTGTTCTAAATCAAAGAGCCTCTCAATATCACAATGTCTGATTGCTACGACAGTCGTATTATCAGATTGGTAGTCTTCACGCATCTTAGCGGCATCAGTGTTCAATAAGTCCTCTGGAAGCTTTTCAGCTTTTGAGGCTCCATTAATGCCGTGCGTTGCTAGAATCCGGGAAAAGCACTCAGCATCCGCAGCGGTATGGAAGTAAAACATCAGTCCACTCTTGCTATCTAGATTAACGAATGGAATACGATCACCGACCAATGGAGCAAAGTGTTTTCCTAATGTTCTTGAAACCCCTTCCCCATCACTTTTGATTAGGTCTCTTGTCAACAAAACTGCTTCTAAGTATAAATCAGTTGTGGAGCCTTTTTTTGCAGCATGTTTGATGCTTTGCAAATATTCTTCAATTTGACTAATCTTGTGTGTGTGCATATCCTTGACAGAGTCAAGATCGGACAGTGTCTCAGGGTATCCTTCATATAATGCAGCATCATTGGCCAAAAGATATGGGGCTTTTGCGCTTTCCAGATCATCAGCTCTAAACGAATTTACAGCCTTGGCATGCTTATGCAAAAAATTTCGGCGTGCTTCTAACTGCATAAGAGGCAGGAGCGTTTTAGGGTCGTGAGGCATGTAGTTTCTCCCGATATTTTCAATAAACATATACTAGTATCTACATTTTGTCAATAGTTTATTGAATATAACTATCTATTACATACGGGGTTGGCTTAGAACACATGAAGGCACTGATGTTTCCTTTGGCACATTTTTCAATATTCTCTAAGGCCTTGTAGGCATAAGCAAATGTATTCTTATCACTCAATGACAGAGTCTTGTTATTATGGTATAAATGAGGTATACTGCTAGCAGACTTTGAAATATTGCCTGAGCTTTATCATTGTGTTTTTGGTTGGGCGGTTATGTCAAGGAATGTTGAGCAGTACAGGAGTTAATTATGCCATCTAAGTTTCATTCACTAATCTATCTTGTCCCCATCTTTTTAATATTTTTAACGGCATATGCCTCGAGAGTATCAGGGTACTTTTCTGCTGATAATGCCGGTGCATTAGGGCAGTTCTTTTTTAAGTTCTCGATACCGGCAGTTATATTCTTGCTGTTGTCAAAAATACCGTTGACAGACATAGTACACCATGTTGATTTTTCACTGGCGTTTTTCTTTACTATAGTGATAGCGTATACGGCTGGAATATTTCTTTTACGGGCAGCAGGTATGCCAACCTCTCAGGGAAAATACTTTTCCTCAACCGGGTCCTTCTCAAATGTCGCTGCAGTAACACTGCCAATATTGTTAAGTATGCCCAATACCCATGAGCTGATGCACGCATTTACTTTGGGCTGGCTCATTCAATTGATCTTGTTCATCATTTTCGTCTCAAGGCCTTATGAGGGAACGGGAGAAGGAGGCATCATCCAATGCGTTTACACGGTTGTTGTCAGTGCTCTCAAATCACCTCTTGTCAGCTCAGTTCTTTTAGGGATGTTGGCCAGTGTCATGCATTTAGAGCTTCCTGAAGTCGTCTATAAAACTCTTCATCCTATTGGATTAACAGTCTCTGCAGTGGGCCTCATTTGCATGGGCTTGCAGTTCAAACTCGATGCATTGTTTACTACGAATGTTAAAACATGGCTGATGGTCATCATGAAGTCAGTGATTACACCACTTATAGGGTATGGTTTTTGCTTGCTATTTGGACTTGATAAGATAGAAACATTTATATTGGTTATCATGGTGGTTTGTCCGACAGTTGCTTTGGGAGTCTTGATTATTGAAAACAAGACAGACCTTGGACAAGAGGCTGTGGGAGTCATGGCCGGATCTGTGATCTTTGGTTTTCTCTCATTGGCTGTCTGTAATTATTATTTGGCAGTTTAGTCTTTATGCATCATTGCTTCAGTGTTCTGGGGAAATGCTTGGAACACTGAAATCAGAGCAATGAGAATGTCGGGCTAATGGTATTAGGTTTATTCAAAATCATTAGCCTGACGCTGTTTTAGAGATCGGACTATTCCGACAGTGATTGACAAAGCATGTATTAATACCGAGATTATTCGTATTGGTTGCGTGAGAAAGCTCGCTCTAAAATATGAACGAAGGGGGGGTATGTGATCATCACCAAGCAACAGCAGACCAGCTTATGAGAGGTCATGTACGCATTACCGCAGGTCAATGGCGAGGCCGCAAAGTGATTTGCCCGGATGAATACGTCAGGCCCACTACCTCATGGGCCCGAGAGACACTGTTTTCTTGGTTGAGGTCATGCGTAGGGAAACAGGTGTTAGACTGTGCTGCAGGGTCAGGGATTCTCGGATTTGAAGCATTATCAAGAGGCGCTGAACATGCGCTTTTTTGCGATATCCAGCCCAAAGTGTTGCAATGCATCCGTCAAAGCATCGATGTATTGGCTGCTCAAGCAGAATGCAAGGCTGTTGATATCACCGCTTGTCAGCCAGACATGTTGCCGAAAAGCTCCATTGATATCCTTTTTTATGACCCGCCTTATGATGCTCCGTGGGCCGAGACTGCTTTGCAAGCACTGTTGTCTTATGGCTGGTTAAGAGAAAGTGGCTGCCTTTTCTATGAATCCAAAAATCAGGGGCCTAAGTCCATCGGGCCATGGGAAATTATTAGACAAAAAAAAAGGGGAGGAGTGTGTCTCAATCTTTATCAGCACATCAGTGCAACCGACTGAAAGAGTTTTGTCAGCAAGCGCACTTTTTTCACCCTTTAGCAGCTCATCGCTTACAGACATATTGGGGAATATTATCTCATTGGCAACAAAAAAATAATCTGTGTGGTTGGACTGACTTTGATGATTGGCTGACCCTCGGGGTGTTTGATGCTTATGGGATCATGACACATCTGAAGAGAGGGGATTGTTTGCTTGATGTGGGTTCAGGTTCTGGCCTTCCAGGCATGGTGATAGCATGCTGTTTTGATGGGATCACTGTGGTATCTGTGGAAAGACGAAGTAAGCGAGCCGCATTCCTTAGAGCAGCAAGCCATGCTTGTGCATGTCCATTGGCAGTCGAACGTGCAGATGTCAAAGACATCCATTCTTCATTTGATATTATTACGGCCAGAGGTGTAGCACCGCCAGATGAATTAATCTCACTCACAAAACATTGTTCTACCGAGATGACACGATGGGTTTGTCCACAAACGCCTGTTGAAGTCGAAAAAAAAGGAGAATGGAAGCAGTGGAGTTATGCAGATAGAGAGTATCATTGGTGGGTGAGTGATGTGTATAAAAAAAATAAGAGAGACTAGAAGGGTCCTCTATTCCTTCTGACATTTCCATAGCATGTTTGATTTCATTAGAAACTCAAGGTCTTCTAGAGCATAGGACTTCATAAGTGATTCCTTTCTCACATATGCCTATATCAGTATAGGTTAGGGTCCTGGGATCGCTATATAGAGACTGCCCTTTGAAACGAGAAAGGTCGTGCGTTGATGGCATAACAGCTTTATGAGGCAGACATTGAGCATCCCATGGAAGAAGACTGTCTTGACTCAAATAGCTTGCACAAGCCGTATGTGTATAATAATAATTTATTTTATTAAAAAAAATACATTTTTTTCTTATATCGCCTATAACAAATAAGATAGAACTAGGAAAGAACCCATGACTCAGTATTTCAGTACTGCAGAAATAATCAAGCGCTTACAAGAAAAAGATCTGAGCTCCGAAGATGAGGATGCAATAGCTGATAGCCTAAGCAAGGATACATTTCTTAGAAATATTATTCTCCCAGAGACACTTCAGGAGCGATGGCGTGCCTCTATAGAGAGGCAACAAGAAGGTGCCACACGTGATGCGACAGTGAAAGATGGGGAGACAGCAGAGAAGGCGTATGCAGAATCTGTATTGTGGTATTCTAAAATACCAGAAGGCAAATGGCTACTATTGAGCGCATTATGGCAAGCATTAGGCATGGATGAGACAGAGAGAGAAAGTTTAGTAGAGGCCGGGAAAGAGAGAGGTGATCGGCCAGAAGGTGTTGAAATGGCAAGATTGGGCGAGATTGAGAAACTGGCTGAGAAACTGGCACGGTTGTGTGAAGAAAAACTGGAAAACCCTTACTCGCTAATGATGGTGCTAGCAGAGAAAAGTCGCTTACAGATAGGGCAATTATCAGCGGTATTGTTAGGAGTAGAAGGTGGTTTGCAGGGTTTGTGTGATGAGCTAAAAAAGGGCTCTGGTGTATCAGCAGATCAACTTTTATCAGGGCAAGATGTGCAAGAAAAGGCCTCAGAGCGTTATAATATAAGATCAGAACTAGCAGAAGCAATGTATCAAACGTGGTCTAAGAAACCAGGAGAACACGCTCGATTGATGGTGTGGGAAAAAGAGCCGTCTTTAGATGACATCAAAACAAGATGGCAGGACATGTCATTTGATATGATAAAGAAATATTTTGATCAGTCTACACAGCCTAACAAGTTGGTTTTGATAGAGCATTTCACCAGAACAAAAGAGAGTGGCATGTTGATTACGCAAATACTTAATGAGGCTATAGGAAATCAACCAGCACTTGAAAGTAGTCCGATTTTGGCCTGGATACGCAGACGTCAAGAGAAGAAATTGAGAGAAAAATTGAGAAGGGGCCTTGTCAATACAATGGGGTGGTCAGCAATATGTGATGGAGACCCTGATTACTTCAATAGTCTTGTAGAACCTGATGAAAGAAAGATGGCAGAAGAGTTGATTTGCAAGCATGTATACGAAAAACATCAGAAAATTGCAGGAATGTTTTCTGATTTGAATGATCATTACAAGGATGCTTTGATAAAGAAGCTAGATAGACCACAGTTCCCTTTCTGGACCTTTTCGTATCACTTTTTCTATGCTGTCTCTGTGACTGCTTGCGCTGTATTGCTTTTTGTTTTTCCACCATCTTGGCCTGTATTTATTCTTGTGGGGGGGGCTATTTATGCTTCCAAAGCCCTCTTCACGATATACCTTGAATATCAGTGCCGAAAACGTACAGCGGCTATTGCAAACATAGGATGCATCGTGGCTAGTAAAGCAGAAGGCTTCATGAAAGATGAAAAAGTCCAGAAGAAAGACCCTATGGAAAATGAAAAAGTCAAAAAATTGGCCGATATATGTCTAAGAAAAGCTAAAATGAGAGATAGATTGATCAAAATCTTGGGTTTCATACATATTGCCGTATCGATCTTGTTTGCTATTGCAACGACTGCTTTTTTCGGGTGGCAAGCTGGCATCGGTCAGCCTCTTTACGGTAAAATTCTGATAAATATACCGGTAGTTCTAGTGTTCGGTGTTTTGCATGGTATAAACATTTGTTGGTCTCACTGTGCTCAGGAGGACAAGTGTCAAAGTCTTAAGCTTCATACACTAAAGAGGATAAATCAGCTATCTGCGAAAATAAAAGAATTCAAAGCAAAGGTGTCCGTAATATTCACGCAAAAGAGTGCAAGTGCAATAAAAGGTAGACCAGAGGTGGATCCCCACAGACCATCCCCAGCAGGAACAGATCAAGAAGGACCTAGCAGGAGGAATGATACTAGCGAGAGGACTCCTCCTGGTCCTTGATGATTCAATGCGCGTGTTATACAATATGCCTTAATGAATACTAGGGTATCATCACGTCTTGTCTTACTATAAATGCAAAACCAAAACACAAGGAGTCTTGGTTACAGTGTTAAGAAAGAAGTTTTATTAAAAGCACAAGAATAATGAAAGCAAATGACTCTATAGCTGAACCCAAAATTCAAAACAGAAGTGCTATGTATTTCACAGTGGAGTGGTCAGAGAAAAGGAATAGATCAAGAAACAATAAAAAAAGCTATGAACAATCTATATTTTTTATGGTGAGACGATTCTCTCCACGAGAATACTATATCTTAACATTACTGCCACTGGGCTTCTCCATTAGCGTTTGAATCAATTTTTTGAATTCAGGACGATCAAGATCCCTCCATCCCAATTTAGACTCCTCTATGCGTTTTTTCATTAGTTCATAATTTTGTCTGTTGTTGCCTTTACCGTCAATCAAATCGTTTGCTATCAACATTGCTTTGTGTAGAGTTTCTAAAGTTGGGTCCCTCAATCTTTCGGCAATCATCTTTTCTTGTTTGTTGTGTGTCACAGGTGCCATCCATTTAATTTTCCGCCAAAACAGTTTAGCTGTGTCTAACCAACTCAGCTTTTGTGTATCGATCTGTTGTTTGTTGAAATAATGTGTGACTAGCTCTGTTGCAAGGCTGTCCCATAGAATATTTTTTTCGGCTTCTATCTCTTGCTTTATTTCTTCACCAATATTCAGTCACAACACAATCTGGGCCCTCTTAAGTACGCAATCATGGTACTCTTTTAGATCTTCTGCTACCCTTGCTTCCGAAGTTCTATACGTAAGGTCCAGTTTTAATTTCTTGGCCAGTCTTCTTCTCGTATATGGTCCTATTTTTTCCGTACTTTCCCCAGTATCCTGAACTATTTTATGCAATAGCCAAAGACTTTTCGTATCAAAGGTGAAGTTTAATTTAGACTCCTTGATCTGTTTTATTGTATCAGCAGCTTTGCCAGTTGCCATTTCATTAATTTCTTTCATCCAACTTTCATGTTTCTCAGTTGTTGTTGCTTTGAGCGCTTCTTCGTCCTGTTGTCTTGCCTTATCAAGTGTGTCTAATGTTTGTTCCGATACCCCCGACGTCTGTTGATTATCAGATATTTATTTTAAGCGATAAATCTCTTTCAATTTACCAATATTAGAAGGGTCTAAGAAATTGAATTTTTTCTGTTTCTTTGCTCTTTATCGTATTAAAAAATGCATATACAAATTTTTGCCCTCTTCCTGTCTTTTCCGCAGAAAGTTTTGTGATTTTTATGAGTCCTTCTTCGAAAGGGTCAAGACGTTTTGTATCTATTTTTTCATGGTTATGGTTGTCTTGCCTCTATCCTGATAGAAGTCCCGCCGCGGCCCTCAAAACGATTTTCAAGTTGTATACCTTTCGTTGTTACGCCCTTTAGCCTGTGCATCAAATTTTTAAAGCTCTCGGGCTCAATTTTTTTACCCCATTTTAGATCAGGATCTTCTATGATTTGCATTTTTAGTATTTTTTTCGCGTTCGTATGTTCCTCTTTGGTAATCCTGTTGCGTTTTTCTGCTATTTCTAATGCTCTGTGTAGAGTATCTAAAGTTGGGTCTCTAGCAATGAATTCCTTTTTATGATTCACAAAAAAATTGGTAAAACCAGTTGTTATTTTATGAATCCTGTCTGGGTTATCGATTCTTGCTGCGTGTCGTTGTCTTTTGGCTACTTCTTTAACTACTCTTTTTTCAAGTGTTTGCCATAATTTGCTCTCTGTATCTTCCATTTTCTCTGGTGTTATGCCCTTAAATTGCTCGGGGTAGCTCTTTTTTAATGACTTAAGAAAAAGTTTCCGTTCCTCGGGTTGTTCCTTTTTTTGTCTTTCAAAAACTGCTTTTACGAATTTTTTTGTAATTGTAAGATTTGACTTTCCTTTAAGTTGATTTAGTGCCAAGGAAAATCTTTCTAGATTGGAAAAGAATTTGGCGTCAGCATCACTAATGTCCTCATCACTATGACTAATTATTTCTTTTATTCTTAACTTTGCGATATTCTCTAGCTTTTCTTGTATTTTTTTAATATCCGTGCTACGTTCTTCTTCTGATTTCGTTGCACTCGGGGTGTGTAGGGCTTCTAAGTCTGTTTCCAGGCCTTCTACTTCTTTATCTATTGTTATGGTGATTATATCTTCTCCAAGTGTATGCCAGGCTTGCTCACTTATGCCCTTCACCGCTGCATTTAATCTGTCAGCTATCTTAGCATTCAGTTGAAGTTTTAAGTCCTCAAAGGATACATCGTCTGTTGGTGTATAGTTAAGTTTTTTGGCTATTTTTTTTGCCTGCTTAATAGTTTTAGCTTCTGTAACTTGTGTATGTAAAGCCGACAACTTATCTATGTCGTGGTTTATTGTTGCTTTCCATTTCGTAAACGGATCTACATCTTCCCACGAATTTAATTTTTTTTGGATATTTGTTACCCTAGTAGTAAAATCACTAGAGCCAATAGTAGTACTCTTCAACTCTTCAATTGCTATCAAACCTGAAATTCTTTCTGGTGAGATAGAAGGAAATACGCTATTTAGGCTATTAAGGAATGCAATTGAATTTTTCGCTATACTTCCACTTAACAGATGCATTACTTTATTTACAAATTTGGGCATATTTTTGTTTGATGCACCAATTTCTTCAATAGCATAATGAAAATGAAGTGCTTTCAGTAAGGTACGGGGCAGATCCGGAATTTCGTCCTTTCGGGAGAGTGATTTAACTTGCTGTATTACCTTGTCAAACTGCTTACGAACCATTGGCAATACAGTATTGTCACATCTCAATTTTAGTTTATCTAGGTGCAACCTTACCGTTGGTGGAAGGCCATCTCCCGTGTAGTTCGAGAAGAATTCAATTAGTGGGTCGTCAAAACCACTTATGTTATTATCGCTATAGATTTGATCAACCGTTAAGTTATTGATACGCATGCCGGTACTATCAGTCAATTTCATTTCATTCAATTTATCAACCAATTTGCGTACTTGATCTCCATCTTCCATAAAACATGGAGCAGATTTAAGGTATAACTCGGCCTTGTCGCCAGCTTTCACCCTTAATTTAATAAAGGTTGCCACTTTATTAACTTTTTCATCATCATCTTTCAGTTGAGCCAAAAGACTGGGGAAATCAGTAGATTTCATTTTAGTAGAAATACCTATGTTCTTATCAAGACATATCTCCATTACCCGGTTTGCCCAATCTACATCGATAGTATTTGTATCTTCACATAGACTTCTCAGCTCTGTGCGAAGCTTTTTCACTTCGGGTGTTGTATCTTCGCTCTCAGCATTGTCTAGTTCATCTAGTTTTTTAGTACATCTTTCTACCAATGAAATCAGAGTTGATCCATATCCATGAATGTCTAATACGGGGATGATTGATGCCAAAACTCCACTCATATTTAATGATCGAATAGTAAGCGCTTTGGATATGACAAAAGTTGCGGCAGCTGTAATTTCAGTCTTCGTCGTTGTTCCACTCTCCAATCCTGTGTATGTTGCATTACAGTCCTTTTTAAAACACTCTGCAAAGCCTTCCCCCTTTAGATAATAGTCGATTATATTATCAGAAGTTTTGTCTGCCATAAGGTTGATAAAATTAGTCTTTTTATCTTCAGGACATTTTCTATACATATGCTGCAAAGCAACAACAGCTGTAGTTTGTTTCGCCTCTTCTGAACTCCTCATTTCGCCGATTGTCATTACTGCTTTCTGATTTTTTTCACATTGTCGTTTTATCTGCATATAGACCGGGCTTATAGCATCAGCAAGATCTTGAGATAGTATGTCCGTAGGCTCCCCGTCACCCTTACGAAACGTTTTCACCATGCTATTGCCTCCTTCGAGTGGCCTGGCTCCGCCTTTGCTTTCGAAACAAGGTATAGCGTATTTATCTGGAATGTCTGCAACAACATTCTGAATTAGATCTTTTGTCCATTTCCCGTTGCCCTCCGGAAATTGTGCTTGTGGTTCAGTCATAGGCATAACTCTAACCCCTTCTGTAATGAGTATGTTTATTATAAGTCATCATGCATGTCGGGAACCGGCTATTTTGTTTTTTTTATGTAATTCATGGCATTACGCATGCTGTAGTTTTTCATGCGCTTTATTGTTTTGCTATACACGCTTGTGTGTGGCGGTT
>CAZMRQ010000018.1:0-26337 GCA_964568795.1 uncultured Gammaproteobacteria bacterium
ATTCTGTAAAATTGATCTTGACTTGTTCATGCTAAAAAACGAAAATCAACATACCGCGTAAAACCAATGTCAGTCTATGTATGTGATTCGTCTACTGCAAAAATTCAGTGTGCAAATGTTATTAAGTATACTATGTGCTCTTATCATAGATTTTATTAACCCTCTTCCACAGGTCATCTTAGAGCCAATGGTGGAGCTGGTGATTCGTATCCATCAATTGCCAATTATCCCCTATATCATCATAAGTATATTGATTGGGGTGGGGTCATTAGACCGTGATCAAGCTTTTCAATATGCTAAAAGAATTTTAGTGTATACTGGTGTTATCTGGCTGATTTCACTTTCTGTCTTGTTCTTGACAGGATTAGTCCATACCTCAATTGATCATAGCAAAGCCTTGAGAATGATATATCAAAATATTGATATTGCCCATTTGGTTGGAATGAACTATGTTTCTAATATTTCCTCCTTGTTCGGCGGGATGACGATTCCAGCTATCATTGTTGTTATTATCTTATTTTCTGTTGCTCTTTTTTATTGTGAGGATAGGAAGAAAATAATTCGTCCGTTAGCTGTGTTCAGTCAGGTTTTTGAGAGAATTTTTGCTTGGTTTTTGCAGATATTGCCTTTGTCAGTTTTTTTTCTTTTGTCACATGCGCTGTCTGTATTCAATATGGATTTTATTGCTCAAACAGTCATGCATTTGCTTGCTGTTTTGTCTTTTTTTTGTTTTATAACATTTCTTATTTTTCCATCAATTCTAAAGATAATGCGTGGTGTAGCCTATCCCTGTTTGATTAAAAATATATTGCCGTGCCTGTGGCTGACATTTCTGGCCGGAGACTGTGTTGTTGCCTTGCCTTTAATGATTCTGTCTTTAAAGAAATTACTTCGCGATCAATGTGAGATTTTTGATACACGGATGGTGGGAGTGGTAGTTCCTATCTGCTTTGCATTGCCCTTGGCTGGGTCAATAGGCAATTTAATGTTCCTCTATTTTGCTGCAAGCATATACGGTGTTGATTTGGGTCTATTAGAGCATTTGAAGATTGTTATTCTTGGAGCAATCACTATGTTTGCTGAGCCGCTTATCAGTGTTCCGCTGATGTTGGAGTCTTTAAAAATGCCGCATGATTCTGTGCCTCTCTTTATGTTGCTTTCATCCATTACAGACCTGTTTTTTGATGCGTGTGAAACCTTCTCCATTATTTTGTTATCTTATATGGTAGTCACTAAACCGCGTCCGTGGTTGAATTTCTCGCGCGTTATTAAGCTAATTTTTTCATTTGCAATTATTGCTATGGGATGGCTCTTTTTTGTTTCACAAATTGACTCTGAGTCTTTTTTACTATCAAGCAATATGAACCAGAATATTTCATTGTCCCCTAATGAAAAGGTAATGAAAAAAGAGACTAAGGGAGTTAATGTCTTTGAAGAGCTTATGCAAAACAAAGTGATCCGCGTAGGGGTTTGTCATTCTGATTCATTTTTCTGCCGTATTGATAATGGCAAAGTAGAAGGCTTTGAAATCGATTTGATAAGAGAGTTAGCAGGGGACCTTGGTGTAAGGGCTGAATTTATTCGAGTGACTGATGGTGCTGACTCTATCAATAAATTTGAGGTTGATCTGCTTGCTTGTCAAGGGATCGCCCGCTTAACTCAGCTTAAAAACATGGCCTATTTGCAGCCTATTGTCGAAGGGACTCTGGTAGTGCTGATGAAAAAATTATTTGATGGGTCTACTGCTGCCTCTGCATTGGCTCATTTTACTTATAGTGATGAGGCCAACACTTATACAAACATTCACAAATGGGATAGCAGCAGTAGCACATCAATCATTGTTCCAGATGTCATTGCTAAATCGTACAAAAGCAAATATTTACTAAGTGCTCCTGAAAAAAGAAAAAGTTACATTATTGCATGGTCAACACATCCAAGGGCTGTTGTTTGGAGTAATTTTGTCAATCAGTGGATCACTGTTATGAAAGTAAATCCAAAATGGCGAATGATCTATGATAAATGGTTTGTTGGTCCTGCTCAAAATAAAGATTAAGCCTATATTAGTTATATCTTAGAAAATAATTAATGATTCTGAGTATGCACTATGTTATGGACATTGACTAAAAGTAAAATTAGTCTAACTCTAAGATTAATAAAGGAAGCAATAAATATGATTATCACTAGCACACTCTCTAATACGTATTCTCGAGCTGCCGTAGCAGCTTCAGGTTATGCAGCCACTGCTGCAGGTTATGCAGGAACTGCAGGTTCTGCACTCTATAATGGTGCGTATAAAGTATGCACTTATGCACTCCCAGTTTGTAATTTTGCATCATGTGCTTATATAGGTCTCAACATGACCCTATCAGCAATGGAAAAGATTTCCGGTTATGCTGTGAAAGCTGTATTGCCAGTACTCAAGATCCCAGCGGGTGCTTCAGTAAAAGCTGTTGCTAAACTAACTGCAGCACATGAGATTGCAGTGGAAGCTGCTTATAAAAAAGCTGAAGAAGCGACACAAAGTGCTTTTGCTAGCAGAATGGCTCAGCATATTCCCTATGATATTAAAGCCCCAGTTCTTAATGCTGCTAAAAAGCTATATGGCAATGCAGCGTCTATAATTGGCAATATTTCTAATTTATATTTAGCGCACACACTATTAGCTCAGGTATCAATGGGCGTTGTGCTTGGTGGTGTCTTACTCTACGGCGTAAGTTTACATAATAATGGTCAACTTGGTCAAAAAGCAGTTAGCTTAGCCAATAAAACCAAGAGCGTAGCTTCGACTGCTGGTAAGTTTATTGGTTTGAATGCTGTCATATCAGCTGGTACTTATTTTGTAACGACTTATGCTTCACAGGCTTACGTGAAGTTACTCACTGTTACAAATTTTGATAAGCATTATAATCTTTTGAAAGTTGCACTTTCATCCAATACATATGTGAATGCTGCTATGCCCTATGTCAAAGCAGTTGGTGATTTTGCAGCTCATTACTTTCAAGTTGCAAAAAATGCGGCTGCGGTCCCCTTTGCTGCTGCTGCGCCTTATGTCAAAGCAGTGAGTAATTTCATAGCTCATTACGCGCTTGCTGCGAAAAGCAATGTTTTTGCGGCAGTTAATGCTGTAAAAACTGCATTCACCTCAGTATATACATCGGTCATAAGTCATCGCCTTATGCAGACACTTTTTGCTGGATTGAAAGCTACTTTGGCATTTGTATCAACAAGCAAAGCCATCCGCTACACAGGTGTTGGAGGTGCTGCATTGACCGCTGCTTACTTTGCAGATAAGCATCTCAATAAGAGTAAAATATTTGGATATGCTCAGCCTAGAGCATCTTCTGCATATCAGGCTGTTTGCACTAAAACAGGAAACGCATATAATGCTGTGACATCGGCAGTGAAAGAGGCATGGAAAGCGGCTGGCAGTGATGATGCTGGTCCTGATAGTAGTTCTGATGGTAATGCTGTTAGACCTGCATGAGTCTGAGTTAACCACCACTCTAAGAAAGGCCTGGAAATATTCAGGCCTTTTTTTTTCTGAGAAAAAATGGCATCATTGCATCTATTTTGTTAAAGTCATAGAAAATGAGGTATTCATGGCTAAGCTAATTTTCATCACTGGCGGTGTTGTATCAGCCCTAGGCAAAGGGATTGCCTGTTCTTCGCTTGCTGCTTTGCTCGAGTCAATGGGGCAAAAAGTCACTTTGATGAAGTTTGATCCTTATATCAATATCGATCCAGGCACTATGTCGCCATTTCAGCATGGTGAAGTCTATGTGACTGACGATGGTTCAGAAACAGATCTCGATTTGGGTCATTATGAACGCTATGTCTCCTCAACAATGTCTCGGTTAAACAATTACACAACCGGTCAGATTTATCACGAGGTGATGCGTAAAGAAAGACGAGGGGAGTATCAAGGTGCAACTGTTCAAGTTATCCCTCATGTGACTAATCAAATCAAGGAGAACATTGCGAAGCTCGATAAAACTTATGATGTTATTCTGATCGAGATAGGTGGCACTGTTGGAGATATAGAGTCATTGCCTTATCTGGAAGCGATCAGGCAATGCCGTACTGAAAGAGGGCGCGATAATACTCTGTTTATTCATCTGACCTTATTGCCATATGTGGCAAGTGCAGGAGAAGTTAAAACCAAGCCAACGCAGCATTCTGTTAAAGAGTTAAGGTCGATCGGTATTCAAGCTGATATTCTTATGTGTCGTTGTTTGCAACGCCTATCCGATTCTCAAAGAAAGAAAATAGCTTTGTTTACAAATGTTGAAGAGTCATCTGTTTTTAGCCTTGAGGACGTTGATTGTATTTATGAAGTTATTGAAAATATGTACGAACAAGGTGTTATAGATCAGGTAGCCAGATTGCTTCGTTTGTCTTTGACTGATCGGTGTATCAATGAATGGAAGAACATCATACAAGCCCATCATAAGGCAAAAAGATCTGTGGTCATTTATTTTGTAGGCAAGTATGTCGAGCTTAAGGATTCATATAAATCGCTTAATGAATCGCTTTACCATGCTGGATTACAATCAGCTGTTAAGGTGGATGTGACATACATCAATGCTGAAGATGTCGGGGCTGATTTTGATTGGTCTGAGGCTGATGCGATCATTGTGCCAGGAGGTTTTGGTGAACGCGGTGTCGAAGGGATGATACAGGCTGTGAAAGCTGCTCGGACAGGCGGCATTCCTTACTTAGGCATTTGCTTAGGCATGCAGGTGGCTGTTGTTGAATTTGCACGCCATGTTTTAGGCTGGCAGGATGCCCATAGCACTGAATTTAATCCGGGTACAACGCACCCAGTGATTGGTCTTGTCAGTGAGTGGGCAAAGGATGAAGGCTTAAAAGTATTTGATAAAAAAGATTTAGGGGGTACTTTGCGCTTAGGTGGTCAAAATATAACCCTTGCAAAAGAATCATTGCTGGCTGAGATTTATGAAAGCACACAAATCAGAGAAAGACACCGACACCGCTATGAAATGAATAATCACTTCATTGCTGACTTTGCCAAAAAAGGACTTTTTGTCACAGCTACATCTCTCAATAATAACTTAGTAGAAGCAATTGAGATACCGAATCACTCTTGGTTTGTTGCATGCCAGTATCATCCGGAATTTACATCGAAACCATTAGGTAGTCACTTATTGTTTGATAAGTTTATTGAAGCAGCTATCAAGTTTAGTCAACTAAAAAACCATTTAAAGGAGAATCAGAAATGACAATTCCATTTCAATTACTATTGGGTCCATGTGTGATGGAGAGCTATGATCATTTAATGCTTTGTGCTGAGCGCATCAAGAAAGACACTGAAGGTTTGAATGCACAAGTGACATTCAAGGCTTCATTTGATAAAGCAAATAGGACACATGTGGATGGATTTCGTGGGCCAGGAGTTGAGGAAGGTTGCCGTTGGTTGGAAAGTGTTAAAAAAGCCTTTCAAATGCCAGTGACAACGGATGTGCATGATCAATCACAAGTAGCATCAGTTGGCCAAGTTGCTGATATAATTCAAGTCCCTGCATTCTTATGTCGGCAAACTGATCTGCTCGTAGCTTGTGGAAAAACAAAGGCTATTGTTAATATCAAAAAAGGACAGTTTGTTGCCCCAGAAGATATGTCTTATGCTGTCAACAAGGTCAAATCAACAGGCAAAAAGGAAGTGTGGTTGACTGAGAGAGGATCTTGTTTTGGTTATCGGAATTTAGTAGTCGATTTCCGTTCATTTCAATGGATGAGAGAGTTTGGCCCGGTCATTTTTGATGCAACACACTCTTTGCAACTTCCACAGGCCGGTGGTGGTGTCTCAGGTGGTTTAAGATCTTTTATCCCTGGACTTGCTCGTTCAGCTGTCGCCGCAGGTGTGAATGGTCTATTTTTTGAGACACATCCTGATCCGGCTAATGCTAAGAGTGATGCCGCTACTGTTTGGCCTATGTCACGTTTGCGTGAATTGGTTAGTCAATGCATTGATCTGCATGAATTCATGCAGCAACAAGATTTTGTGGAACTATAAGAATGAATATACAGCATATAGATGCATGGGCTGTGTATGACTCGCGTGGCCGTCCTACTATTGCGTGTGCTATTAAACTATCAGATGGCTCTATAGGCATCGCTATGGTCCCCTCAGGTGCTTCTACAGGTCAAAAGGAAGCCTATGAGGCCAGAGATTCAGGTCAAAGACTTGGGGGCTATGCCATTGATATGTCTATTAAGAAGATCACTGATGTATTAGCCCCTCAATTACTTCATCGCTCATTTGATAGTCAGTCTGAATTTGATAATACGTTAATCAAATTGGATGGTCATGAGCTAAAGAGAAATCATGGTGCAAATGTTTCTTTAGCTTTATCCGTCGCGTTTGCTAAGTCTCAGGCAAATAGAAATCATAGCCGTCTTTTTGAATACTTATCAAATTGCCCATGTTCTTGTCCTATTCCATGGTTCAACTTCATCAATGGCGGAGCGCATGTGTCTGGTGGGATGAGTATTCAGGAATTTATGATTGTGCCACATGGATTCAATGATTTTTCACATGCAATGGAAGCTGCAGCAGAGATCTATATGAAGCTGAAGAAAATGCTTATCAGCAAGGGGCATCAGACACTGGTTGGCGATGAGGGAGGTTATGCGCCTGCTTTGAAAAAGTCTGAAGAGGCACTTGATTTGCTTTGTGAAGCTGTTGTTCAATCTGGATTTCAGCTAGGAAAAGATATTTCTTTAGCGCTTGATGTGGCTGCTTCGGAATTTTATAAAAAACAATCTTATCATGTCGATGAAGTGAAACACAGTCCCGATCAGTGGGTCGAGCATGTCGCCTGTTGGGTAAAAAACTACCCCATCTTATCTATTGAAGATGTTGCTGATGAGTATGACTGGGAGACTTGGCAGTTAATGATGAACGAATTTGGCGATAAAGTTTGGCTGATTGGCGATGATTTATTTGCAACACAAACAAAATACATTCAAGAAGGCGTCCAAAAAAATGCAGCCAATGGTGTGCTAATCAAACCGAATCAAGTTGGCACACTCACAGAGACTGCCAATGCAGTGGTATACGCAAAAGAGAATGGGCTTTTAACAATGATATCACATCGCTCGGGTGATACTGAAGACACGTTTATAAGCGATTGTGCGGTTGCTTGGGGCATTGATGGCATTAAGTCAGGTGCTTGTGCTCGTTCTGAAAGAACGGCCAAGTACAATCGTCTTTTGAGTTTGTCTCATCTTTATGATTTAGAGATTGTCACTCTAAAGAAAAGAGGGTGAGTCTAAAAATGGACTTGCTTTTTAGACGGATTTCCTGCACAATCTAATTAAAGGGACTTGAGCTTTGTTGTGGTACGGTTTAATCAGATAAGAAATGCTATATTATTTATATTGCTGTTGGTTGTCCAATATCAGATACTGGGGGGGACCCAAGGCATTCAAATGCGTGACCAACTTCAAGATGAATTATTGAGTTTGCAAAGCCAACAAAAAGCGCTTATTGCTGCAAACAAGCGTTTGGGCCATATTCAACAAAACACCCATTCAGAGGAGTTAAAGCAAGAACTTCTGAGAAGTGTGTATCATATGGTCGCTCCAGATGAAAGATTTGAGAAAATATGAGGTGGTTCTCTGATCACCGACGTTATGGCCTATCTGTTCAGATCTACCATTTTTTTATCGCTTTCTTATTTATACCGCAACTTGTTTTTGGCTTTTTACTTCAGTTTATATCAAAGCCCTATGCAAAAACGGCATACATGACACATAAAGGGATTGGTGTGATTTTATTTTGGTTGATCCTAATGCGTCTCATTAACCGTCTTATTCAGCCTGTTATGCCGCCTATAAAGGGTATTGGTTTTTCATCTGTTCTTGCTAGATACACCATCATTGGATTGTTGTGTGTGCTGTTTTGTTTGCCACTGTCTGGGTGGGTCATGTCAAGTGCTGCAGACTTGCTTCCATGGTTGCCAGGACTTGGCTTTGTAGCATTGCCTATCCCTCAAAGTAAGGTGATAGCGTCCTTGTTTCATGCCGCTCATCTGTTTTTAGCCTATGCGGCTGTTCTACTTCTTGGCATTCATATTTTTGTGGTTGTTTATAATATGCAAAAAGGGATTCATGTTTATAGACAGATATATGAATTTATTTTGAGAAAATAGAAATTCAGAGGCCTTCTGCCCATTTGATATAAGGCCTCCTATGCTTTTCCGGTTCCAACTATTTCAACACACACGGCGCAATTCATCAATGAATTAGAATTTACTCCTGGGAATACTCACTTTTTCACTCATAAAAAGCTCAAAGCCATTCGCGGATAGTTTTAACTATGTGCTTTCTCTCGGAGGTACATCTTCACTATTTTGTCTGGTTTTTCAACTGTTCCACTGTGAGGGTGCCCTTTTTTAACCTGGTCTATGAAATCCATGCCAGAGATTACTTGTCCCCAGACAGTGTATTGTCCATCAAGCCATGGGGTGTCTTGGAAACAAATGAAAAATTGGCTGTCAGCACTATTAGGGTCCTGAGCACGTGCCATTGATACAGTTCCACGTACGTGTTTGCTGTCACTGAATTCAGCATTGATGTTTTGTCCGGATCCACCTGTGCCATTGCCTGATGGGTCGCCTGTTTGTGCCATAAAGTTTTCAATCACACGGTGAAAGACAAGATTGTCGTAAAAACCTTTGTCAACAAGCTCGCTTATTCGTGATACATGATTTGGCGCAATGTCATCGCGTAGCTCGATTACAACATCGCCATTGGCTAGTTCCATAACTAATTCTTTATTTGCAGCCATAATATGCCCTCCCAATAATGCAATTAACATAAACTGATAGATATACTTCATATAATATCTCCCAAATTAAGTGACATTATAGCTTATAGTGTGTCTATACTCAAAGACTTTTATTAGCAGAGTGTGCTGAACAGGGAAGCGCCTGTTTTTCTATTATTTTGTAGAGTTGTCTGTGTCCAGCTGAATTGGGGTGTAAGCCATCTTCACCGAGCCAATTATTTTGTTGTGCATCCAAGAAGTTTAAATGAATTAACTGGAGCTTATATTCCTTGGCAAGGTGCTGGTAAACACGTGTGTAACTGTCGCGGTAAGACTTGGGGTAGTTGCGTGGGACATCTGGCGAAATAAGTGTTATTGTGATGCCTTTTTTCTTTGCGCCTAGGATAATCTTGGTTAAGTTGTTTCTTAAATGTTGACTGCTCATCCCTCTCAGCGCGTCATTTGCACCTATAAAAATAATCAAATGGTCGTAATCTTGTGGAGAGAGCTTCCATGCATGGAGGGCTTCTAGGCTGGTATTGCCCGCACCACTGTGATTGCTTATACGCAAGTGTTTGTGAGCATGGCGCAGTTGTTCTACCCAGCTTTGATCACTCATAAGCCCAGTTCCAGTACTTATGCTATCACCAATTATTGCTACATGGCATATTGGCAAGGCCTTCACAGTGAGACACATTAATGCTATATTTAGCAAAACCAGCAATATTTTTGAATTCATGACACACCCATACTTATCATTAAAAAATATAAACAAGTCTTTTACGTCGAGTCAAGAGACTTCAAGTATATTGCAAGATATAAATCTTGATGTCGGTGTTTCTGAAACTATAGCAATCAAAGGAAGCAGTGGTTGTGGCAAAACAACATTGATGAAGATCATGGCTGGTCTTGAGACCCCTGATAATGGTTTGGTAACCTACACCAGTATGGCTTGTGAAGACTGGAACGAAGACGATTGGGCTAAGTTTAGGGCCGACTCAGTGGGGTTTGTTTTTCAGGATTTCAAACTCATTGAGTCAATGACTGTCTTGGAGAATGTTGAATTCTCGCTAACGTTAAGGGGTTATTTCAATGCGCTGGATCTTGCCCAGCATTGGTTAAATTCTGTGGGTATGGCACATCGGTATAACAGCTATCCACATATGCTTTCAGGTGGTGAAAAGCAGCGTGTTGCCATTGCCCGAGCTTTTGCTCCTGAGCCTGCTATTATACTTGCTGATGAGCCAACAGGGAGTGTTGATGAACGCAACCGTGATCAAATTTTGATGCTTATGCATAAAATGATTCATGATATTCAGCCGGCTATGGTCATTGTGACGCATGATCATGTTGTGGCTTCACTCGCTAAAAAACAATACACTCTCTATAATGGAAGCTTAGGTGTCTGCGAGTAGTCGAATTATTTTATCTCAGATACACAAACATTCATGGCGTCATTGGTGCTATGTTTTGCTTGTGTTTAATATTTTGCTTTTTGCAGTGCTGATTGGCCGAAATGCACTTTATATGCAATATGAGCTTATCACTACTCAGGCACTGGGTGGCGATGTTCGCTACACTGATAACAAACCTATTGTCAGAGACATCGATAGCAAATACCGAGCTCAGTCTGTGGGTCTTAGGACAGTTGTGTTTATTAATAATATGCCTTTATTAATTTACCTTCGTGGCGTTAGCCCTCAATACCCCCTTAGTGGGAAATTAGCAGTTAATAGCGGAGTTCCTTGGTCAAAACTTTCCTTTGTAGATAAAAAGAAATTATGGATCGATAATACCTTGTCAAATGTCTATGGACTAAAATCAGGGCAGAAGCTGCAGTTAGGTCATAAGAACTATGAAATAGGTGGTGTGGTCAATACGCATACTGTTGCCTCACAGGGTTTTGATGTGCTTTTGCCATCTATCATCACCGATGCAGAACAAGTTCTTACTTCAGGGCTCGTGCGTGCTGGTTCACAAGTACTCTATGAGGTGTTTTCAGATAGAGAGCACCCATTGTCACAAGATGAAATCACAAAAGATGTCAAGCAAACGACAGCTAAGATAGATGCGGAAAATAAGCAGAGGTGGCTGTTGGTGGTGTATGACTGGCTCGATCTATTAATGTCAATAATGGGGGTGTGGTTTCTATATTCGACGGCTTATGCGGCACTTTATCACAAGCAGTGTATACAAAAAGATGCGGACGTATTATCCTGTTTAGGCTATAGCCGTCATCGCTATTATAGGCTGGCTTTCCTCCTTGTTTCTTCCTCTGTTTGCTCAGTAGGACTGATTTTTTTGGCAGTGATGTGGTCACTGGGGTTCGGGGCGAATATTATGGGCATGTATGCTGTTATTTGCTTCTCCCTTGTTATGATATGTGGCCAAATGTATATGCTTGGCACGCAGCTTTATGCAAGGATTTGTCAATTTTTTCTCTGTCTTTTGAGTGTTTTATTGATGTTTAAGTATTGGTTTTCGATAGACTGGATACTGTGCTTGCAATTGTTGTCTTATGGGGGCATAGTTTTTATTCTCATTCAGATGATTATACATTTTTTTCTGCAATTTCTTAAGAAAACAACTGCTTTATTCCTCACGACATATCGGCCGATACTTTTATTACGTGTTGCTATAAAGATGATAATATACCGTCAGATTAAAACAATGGGGGGATGGTTTTCTGCAATTATTGTCATAGCTATGCTCACATTCTCAAGCAATATAGCGCTGTCTATGCAAGATTTGATGGAAGCAATGTCTTGGCCATCTGCACCTAACCTTTTCGTTATTAATATTCTACCAGAGCAGGTTTCACTTCTTAAAAAAACAATCGGGCATGAGACCTTCTACCCTATGATTAAAGGGCGTATCATCGCATTAGATGGGCACAAAGTTAAAGATCAGAAGGATCGTTGGGTACAGGAAGGGGCTCTTAGGCGTGACCTTAATTTAACGTATATGTCTGAGATCCCAAGTAATAACACCGTAGTGGCTGGGTCATTTAGTTCAGAGTCATGCTCTTTTGAGTCTGAACTAGCCAAGCGTTTAGGCCTGAAAATAGGAAGCAAGGTAACTCTTAACATATATGATGAGATCGTGACATGCACAGTTGGGAGTTTAAGGCAGGTCAATTGGACTCATTTGACACCTAACTTTTTTTTAATCATGCCTGAGGCAATTCTCAAAAATAAGCCAACGAGTTATATTACAAGTTTTCATTGGAATCCGAAAAGCACACTTTCATTAACAAAAACTCTCCAGCTATTTCCCCAAATTCAGTTTATATTTATTGATGCAGTTATAAAACTTAGCAGATATTGGCTGAATAAAATGATGAGCTGGGGCATATGGATCATGTTTTTTCTTGTTGTGTACGCTGTGTATCACTCCCGGCTTATTCTCCAGACAACAGCTAAATTTCATCAAAAGGATATGTCGGTTTTAATTATGTTGGGACTGCGTCGTGGTGAATGTGCTCTCATTACTGCTTTCAAAAATGTTTTGTTGCTTTTGGTTGCGTCGATCTTAGGCTGGATTATAGGTAAATGTTTTGCAGCTATGTTGCTAAGGAATCGCTTTTTTATGGCGATGGACTTATTGTCATCTGCAGATGCAGTACTCTGCATAGCACTCACTCTAGTGGCATGGATCTGGGGTGTTATGACTTGGTACAGATACCGTGCATTATGAGATGCTTTTTTAAGGTCATGAAAATTGATGAGTAACCCGATTAATCGCTTTTTTTTTAATGATGAGATTGTACTGACTTAGGTTATCTGATACTTTGCTCTTAATAGTAAATACAAGGCTAGAAAATGATTGATGGACTTATAAAACAAATAAAAAACTATCTTGTCTTAGACGGCTTGACGTTAATTAAAAATGTGATTGATGTTGTTAAATTCGTTATATATGGTGGCTTAGGTGCTATAGCGCTCTTTTCGTTACAGCCTGTTCCTTATCTCTTATTGTCGAGTATTATGTCAAGCCAGAGCGCGGCGTATTGGTTAGCGTGGGGGATTAGTATCTTTTTCGGGCTACTCACCTTAAAATGTGAGATTAATGATGTAGATACGGCTAATGATACAGATTTAGGTGATCGTGATGAAAAAAATGAACCTAAATTTACAAGCTATTTTCAGAGCGATAGATCATTTAATCTATTGTCAACGCTGTTTCCTGCCCTCAATGGGACTCAGGTTTTTTTACGTTCTTTCAACGCGGTAAGGTTATTTTCTCGCGTTCATTTGTCAAGAAATATTGCTTTTAGCTTAGGCTTTGTTGTTGGAGTAGCCAACTTTCTAATGGATGCGGGATCTGCAGTTCTTAACTTCTATAAATACAGATTTAATAGAGTCTTGAGTGATGTTGATAACGTCGTGTGTGAGAGAGATCAAAAGGATGGTTTCCGGTTGAAAATCAATACAGGCGAGTGGGGAAAACTCGAGGATTGCTCAGGTCAATTGAAAGGTGAAATTGAAGAATTAAAGCATCGAATGCATGTAGGTTATAGCTATGAATTTTGGGTTAAAGGTCAACACCTGGTCTGTAAGAACCAGGCGAAAATCAGTCATAGTGAAATAAACGAAACAGATGGTGCAAGGGAAGCTAATAAAAAGCCATCTTCTACTCTATATCAATTTTTTCTTATGTTTTGTGTTTTTAGCGGTGCGTTTTTGTATGCAGCAGGTGACTTTAAAATATTTAGTAATTTAATGGCTGAAGCTAAATCTATTGTAGGTCTTGCGCCAGCAGTTTTATCGGGTATTCTTTATACCCATGTTGGTGTTGCATGCTTGTTTCAAATGTCAGTTTGGTCATTTAATTTCTTATATGCAGCAGAAAAGCAGAATAAGAAAATGCCGTTTATGGAATCTTTCTATACAGGAATCAATACAAGAACGGTGCTTCTTTGGTTAAGACAAATGATATTGTGTGCAATTGATCTTTGTAATGTCCTTATTACGATGCAATTTGGTTATGGGCTATCTATCTATGTTGCTATGACACTGGCAACACTTGTTTGTAAAATTATAAGCGTCGATTCACAAACGTCCACTAATCTTAAACATAGGCCAAATATTTTAATGCGTGCAATAGAGAAGTTCTGCAACTACCTTCTTAAACCTGAAGTTTTTGTAAGTGATCTAGATACCCTGCGTAGCGGTATTATAAGCACAGCAAAGGCGGGTATTGTGAAACCATTTATGCGTGTATTCGCTAATGGTCCATCAGCTGCATGCAAACAGCAATGATTCGAGCTGAAATACTAAAAAATAGTCTCGATAATAATGAATTATTGTTCTCAACACGCTTGCCTAAGTTTTTAGCACAAATATGCCGTGCTCGAGGCTGTGAAGGTGATGCCGAAATACTCACAGAACTCTCGATGCTCCCATCTTACCGTTCTTTACTCAATATCGATCAGGTGGTTGATCGTTTGATAGCTGTCAGAGAGAAGAATGAGACAGTTTGTATTATTGGTGATTATGATGCTGATGGTGCTACTTCAACTGCTCTTGCTATTAAAGTGCTGAGAGCATTTGGTTATACAAACATCCATTACGTTATTCCTCACAGAATGAAGCATGGTTATGGATTAACACGCGCTATTATTGATGTAGCAAAAGAGACCTATGGGCATATTGATTGTTTGCTAACAGTTGATAATGGCATAAGTAGTGTGGAGGCTTGTGCTTACGCTAAGGAATTAGGTATGGATGTCATCATTACAGACCACCATATCCCAGGTGCTGTTCTCCCTGATGCTCTTATTATCAATCCCAATTGCCGAGGATGTGAGTTTCCTGGTTCAGATCTAGCTGGCTGCGGCGTGATCTTTTATGTTATGTGTGCACTGCGCAGTCAATTATTACGCACAGGCTGGTTGTCTGAGAATGTCAACATGAGCCAGTTTTTAGATTTTGTGACTATTGGGACAATCGCTGATTGTGTTCCGTTGACATTGCTTAATCGCATACTTTGCCAACAAGGGTTAAGACGTATGAGAGCAGGTCATGCATGCTATGGAATTAATGCTTTGCTCCATGGAAGCCGTATAGATGCAGCGCATGTACACGCTATCGATGTGGCTTTTCAATTAGCGCCAAAGCTGAATGCCGCAGGGCGTTTAGATGACATGAGCATAGGTGTGAAATGTTTGCTTGCAGAAGACTCTATCACTGCATCACGGTATGTCGAACAATTGTGTTCACTCAATACCAAAAGGCAGGATATTTTATCTGACATGCAGGAAGAAGTAGAACAACTTTCTTTGTCAGGAGATAGAGCATTGGTCACTCATTCAGCTCATTGGCACCAAGGAGTTATTGGTATTTTAGCTTCCAAACTTAAAGATAAATTCAATGTTCCTGTGGCAGTATTTACTACGGATGAAGATCCCCATGTTTACAAAGCTTCGTGCCGTTCTGTGGCAGGGATTCATATGCGTGATGTTCTTCAAGATATTGCTAATAGTCATCCAAAAATGTTTCTTGGTTTTGGTGGGCATGCTATGGCCGCTGGCTGTTCTATTCATGCAGAGATGTATAATGCATTTAGTACAGCTTTTGTTGGTCTTGTGACTGAACTCAGTACAAAAATACCTCTTGAGAAAGTCATTCTCTGTGATGGGGTGTTGCCGCATACAGAAATAGATTTAGCAATGGCCGATTGCCTGTATGAAACATGCATCTTTGGCCAGGGTTTTTCAGAACCAATATTTGCTGGTAAATTTAGGTTAGTCTCTAAACGTTTAATCAAGGATGGAAAGCATATTAAACTCACATTTTTACTTGATACAGGGGTGCATGTTGATGCTATGTACTTTAATTGTCCCGATCAAGTCAAAGATATTGCTAGCGGTGAATCTGTGACAATACTATATAAGTTTATGACAAATTCGTTTAAGGGGCAGCGATCTTTGACATTGAATATTGTTGGAACGCACTTTGATGTTGACTGCTACGCTGTGGATCAGTCATTTGCAAACGCTGTGATAGACTCCTCATGTCATAGTTAAACCCGACTCCTGGCGTTTTCTTAGGCAAGTCCACTGATAGGGCTTTATGGAGTTGCACAATTAACTCATTTTTTTCAATGACTATCAATGTTTGCCAGGGCGAGTGTCGCGTAATACAGTTATAGAGCATAGCCAGTAGTTTAATGATGGGGCCTCCAATAATAACAGTGGAAACAGGATTCTTATTTAGAGGGTCAATCTTATTTTTAGTGATATCATTTATCATACAAACAAAATGTTTGAATTGTTTATCGCTAAGCTCAATGCAGTTAACTCCAAGCGTTTTTGAAAAGTGATACTTGAGGTTGAAAAATTTTTCATCTGTTAGTTGATAACCTGCCCATTCTATAAGGAAATTGTAGCAATCGTGTATATCCTGACTTGTATAGTACTTGTTTTGATGAGATAAAATCCATTTCTCAACAATTTCAGATAAGCCGTCATATGTGACTGTATGAGCTTTGATCTTTGTTATCTCGCTTATACTCAGTTCTTCGCGCCATTCTAAAAATGATTGTTTAATTAGTGAGTTGTTTGAGGAGGCATATGTTTCTATTACATTTAAAAAATCAAAATGATAATGGGATTTATGGCAACATAATAATGAGAGCCCATTCACTAGTCTCCCTTGACTCCAGTCTTGTTTATAAAGTTGGTGAAGCTGATCTTTCAGCAATTTGACAATATCTTTGTCGCTAGACTTGCCATCTATGATGGGTTGTATAGCCAGGAAGATTGATTGAGCAAGTTCCTTCTTACTATTTCTTCGTAGATATGTTCCAAAATAATTCGTGACTGTATAATCCTGTTCAAAAAACTGTAATTTATTAGCATATTGCTCATGCAACCAAAAATAACTTATTGTGTCATGAGTCCATACTTTAGCCAGCAGTCCTGTGAGGAACTGATCATTAATTGTTCCACTGCCTTTAAAATTGAATTGCAATTTAAGGCGTTGTTGGAGTTGTTTGTTATTGTTAGTTATTGCACTAGACCAACGATTTTGACTAAATTTTGCTTGCATGTATTCTCTGTATACCCTTATTTTTATATTCAGAGTTTTTACATTGTAATCTGATAATCCAAACTTACAAATGGCGTACACCGATTCATATATTAGGTCGAGATGTGTTTGTTCTTGAAAGGAAAGTTCATTAAACGGAGTGGAAGCGATAGGGCTACGACCTGACAAGTAAGTTTTGATAGCTTGTTCCTCTAAGCTGCGTGTTGTTTGCATAATCTCTCCCTTAGCACTAAATAAAGTATAATCATTTTAAAAATAAATGTTGAAATAATTGTCAAAATGGTTTTTTTTCAATAAGATAGAGGCTATGATAAGGTGAAATTATGTCCCAAATATATCTGGCACCCATGGTGGGGTGGAGCACATCATTATTTAGACGGATGATACAGGCTTTTAATAGCGATTGTATCGTTTTTACAGAAATGCTGAGTGTTCAGAGTTTAATCTATGGCAAGCAATTTGCTAAGTTATCGGTTCATCCTGATGAGCATCATGTGATTTGCCAATTAGCAGGCAGTAATCCCCAGCATTTTTTAGACTGTGCTGGATTTAAGGAACGTTTTAGTGGTTTTAACGAGATTAATTTAAATGTAGGTTGTCCAAGTCAAAAAGTTCAAAAAGCGAATATGGGGGCATGCTTGATGTTGCAGCCAGAACGTGTGAGGGATTGTTTGGAGGCTATGAAGTCGCTAGGGCTTGACGTGAGTATTAAATGCCGTATTGGTGTTGATGATCAGAGTCTGGATGATTTTATTCACTTCATTTCAATCTGTCAGAAGACGTGTCGCAAATTTTATGTGCATGCGCGGTATGCATTACTGAACGGGATAAACCCAAAGAAAAATCGGTCTGTTCCACCTATTCGGTATGATATTGTCAGGCATGTCGCAAAGCTCTTTCCAAATTGTGAGTTTGTTATTAATGGTGAATTGAATACACCAGAGACAGTGAATGAGATGATGTTGGATTCAGGTTTATCAGGCGTTATGATAGGTCGTTCAGCTTATCAAAATCCATGGTTGTTTTATAAAATGTCTGCTGAGAAAAAAATACAGTGTCATAAACTTTTATCTTTTGCAGATGGCATATTTTTAACAACTCAGCGTGATTTGGAATGGTGTCGGGTTATCTCTTCTTTAACAAAAGGGGTTCATGGCGGAAAAGCAATACGGCGCCTCTTTGCTATGGATAGAGAATGTGATTTGACCCATATTAAAGAAGAGGTATTAAGTAGTCTACGTACTAGAGCATGTCAGATGCAAAACCAAGTGGCAGAAACTTATTAAATGGTAAGATTTCCTCACCTTTTTCTTCTGTGTGCAGTATAACAGTCGTATTGGCGTGTGCGAACTCGCTAATACGCTGCAAGCAGGCGCCACATGGAGGACAGAGTGTTTTTTGCTTATTAACGATCGTTATTGAATCGATTTTCGTTTTTCCTGCTGCTATCATAGCTGATATTGCGCTTGATTCGGCACATATTGTTACCCCATAAGAGGCATTTTCGATATTTGTGCCGGCATAGCAATCATTGTCAGTGGTGATGACAGCACCAACAGCATAATTAGAATACGGAGAGTAGGATCGTTTGAGTACGTCATACGCCAGGCTTAGGGTATCAGTAAGTGGCATTATTTGTTATCAGTGAACAATTTGTCAAAACCTTGATACTTTTTAGTGAACTTTTCAACAGCGCCGGCGGCTAATTTACGTTTTTTACCCGTATAAGCAGGATGGCATTTGTTGCATGTCTCAACTGACAATTTATCATCTTTCATGGTGCTCAGAATAGTAAAGTCTTGATTGCAACCTGTACATTTCACTGCAATGTGATGACTGGTCATGTGTTTAGTCATTTTTATACTCATTTAAAACTTAGTTCATAATAACAAATTTTCTCAAAAGGACAACACTTTCGTGTGAATATATCGCTCTATTATGATAAAATAGAGGTAATAAAGAGGTGTATCTATGTTTGTTGATGTGACTCATCTAGAATCGGGATGGCCAGAAGCCAGAGAATTGATAAAAAAAAACTTGCCTTCAAGTTTTGAACATCTCGCTGAGCTTATCAATGCGGATATCAGTCATCAAACTGTTGACCATCCTTTGAGTTATTTTATTGCAGTAGCATCGCGGATAGCTGTAAAGAAAAGTATTGCATTATCTGCTTATGCTTACATGAGGCGTAAAAGTCTCACTAAGGGTGAATTGAGTCACTATCAGTATTCAATCGATAAATTATCAAGGATAGATAGACTGCGTGCTTTATTACTAAGAGCGGATCATCAAAAAAGTAAACTGATGCGCCAACTTTTTTTAGAGTCCGTGGGGAATCTTGAGCATATTCTCTCCTTTTACTTTGTTCGGTTGTATCATTGGGAGATGATGGGGGAGACATTTCTTGAGTTTTATAAGATTGATAAGGCCATTTTGCAATTTATTACTCAAACTCAGATTTATTCCTATTATCAGGATATGTATCTCCATCTGACTGTGCCACATGTTTATGATATGATTGACGAATATCTAGGGATGTCAGTACCATTACGGCGCAAGGCTCTTAAAGACATCATGGTGTCTATTAAAATCAGAGCCAAGCACATCTGTTCGCATTTGCATATCAAGGTACGGCTTAAACAGATACATAGTATCCTTGCCAAGATGAAAAGGAAAAATATTCCGCTTGAGGAAGTCGAAGACATTCATGCTATAAGAATTATAGTTGATACACAACAGCAATGCTATGAAATGGAAGATCTATTAAATAGAATTTATTTTCCTGTGCCAGCGCATCGCGATGATTACATTCAAAGACCAAAACAAAATGGATATCAATCAATTCATACTGTATTGCAACACCCGCTGTTGGGGATGGTCGAATGCCAAATTAGAACGCGCAGCATGCATGATCATTGTACTATAGGCGACGCATCACATCTTGTATATAAAACAGCTGAGAAAGGCTTTGATGAAAAAAGCCGTCGGTTGTTGTTTAATAAATTTATAGCAGAGTCAAAAACCACTCACGCAGATGAATCACGTTATGTTTACGTGTTAACACCCAAAAGTGAAGTCTTTGAATTGGATCAGGGTTCTACACCCATTGACTTTGCCTATAAAGTTCATACAGATATAGGTCACCATTGTTCAGGTGCGCGCGTTAACGGTGCAATGGTTCCATTAACGTACAAGCTGCATAGTGGTGATGTCGTTGGCATTATTTATGATAAGAAGCATGAGCCACCGCGTGAGTGGCTTGATAAAGATAAGCATTACGTGGTCAGTAAAAGTGCGATAAAAAAAATAGAACAGTTTCATGATATTCATCATTCCAAAAAGCAAGACTTGCACAAAACACTTTTACGCCTAAAGAAGGTCTGTATGCAATTGGGCATTGATACAGCAAGTGTCGATCAATTAGCGCGTCATTATCGTTTTGCTAATGGCAATGATTTCCTTCATTTTATGGCAAAGAAAGATACTGATGGGATGGCTAAGTATCTATCAAATAAGACTGAAAAACAAAGAAAGGTAAAAAGAACTCAGGCTGAAAAAATCTCAGCTCAAGTGGCCCAATGTTGCTATCCGGTCTGTGGAGATGAGATTGTTGGTTACGTGGCAGTAGGTGGGTGCGCTTTGCATAGGATAGATTGTAGAAATATCATAAATCAATCAGCAAGTAAAAAAATATGGATTGATTGGGATGAAGTGAATGCACAAGGAGAGCAATGCCGTTTTATTGCTGTATTACAAAAAGCACCAACGAGCCAAGACATTCATTTCCTCGATAAAGCAAGTGTTAAAATTGTACAAAAAAAGTTGCATACTAATCAGGTCTATGTTGTCATGAGCGCATACGGAGCACAGTGTCTTGCTACATATGAGACTGTAAAGCAGTATTTATTGGCTCAACACCCAGGTTGTGAAGTATACCGTTGGGGAATGAGATCACGAAAAAGCAAATTATAGGTTTGTAAATGACCGCAATACCAAAGCCATTTGTTCTCATTTCCGATGTAGATTCATTGATGGATACTAAATTTAAAAGACAAGTCGAGACATGTGTCGATGCGATTGGTCGCGATTATCTGAAAGATTACGAGGTATTTCTTCTGTTTATAAAGCAATATGCGTTTTCTCAAGACACATACAACAGTTACCGTCGTGATGTGGAGAGGTTTTTATTGTGGTTATGGCTTGTCCGCAAGGCGTCATTGCAACAGCTTGATGCAGAGACGCTGCTTATATACCTTCATTTTTTTAAAAATCCACCTAAGTCATGGCAGCAACAAAGCAGACAGGTACGGATTAAAAAAGGATTTATTAATTCTTTATGGCGCCCATTCATGGGGGGGGACAAGACCCCTAGCCAGCATTCTATTAAAGCCATGCTGGCTATTCTAAGAACTTTTTTTCAGTTTTGTATAGATCAGGATTACATACAAAAGAATCCAGTTGCTCAAATGAAGCAAAAACGTCAGCACATATCTCAAAGTCAAGAAAATACAGTATTACGCCGGATGAATAATCGGCAATGGCAAACCATCATAGAGATAGCCATTAAGGAAAAAAATAAATCACTAGAATCACACAGAGCATTATTTGTGCTCAGTTTATTTTATCTGTTAGGCGTACGTATTTCTGAGATATCATCGACATTGCGTCATACACCCACGATGGGCGACTTTTATCTAGATGCCGATCAGCAGTGGTGGTTTAAAGCATTAGGCAAGGGCAACAAGCAAAGAGACATAGCTGTAGCAGACAGTCTGCTAGACATCCTGAGTGATTACCGGCATATGCTCGGATTATCTAAATTTCCTGTCTTAAATGAGAGTACTCCTTTAATCCCTAAGCTTAAAGGGCAGGGAGGTTGTGGGATCAGGCAGGTTCGCAATATTCTTTCATTGCAATTTGATAAAGCAGTGAATGAGTTGATCACAAGTGGTTATCCGCAACTTGCTGAGCATTTGCAGTCTGCTACAGCACATTGGTTGCGGCATACATCTATAAGTGATGATGTAGGTCAACGTCCTTTAGAGCATGTGAGAGATGATGCCGGTCACTCAAATATTCGAATAACAAGCCACTATATCACAACAGATAGATCACAAAGGTATTTGTCTGCTAAAGAAAAAAAACTGATAAAGGAAGATTGAATTATTTGGCCTTGCAGTGATGAAGTCTGGTAAGTGCGTAGTGATGTATTTGAGGTTGTCCGTTTAAGGCGATGGTAGAGCTTCCGTCTATTTCTTTTACCACAGTAGGATAAACGATGTTGAATTCGCTGGTTGTGACGTTAACATCGTATTCATTTTTCGATGTTTCCTTAATATCCAAGGTCCCATGGTACTTCTCTATTACATAGTCAATGCCAGTGGAATGATAAAATTCTTTGAGTTGAGCATCGGTAATATCGGAGATATTTGCAGCATTTAATTGTGAGGCCAGAAAGAGGAATGCTATCTTATGACTTGTATGCATCGATACTCCTTAAAATAATAATTGCTTGATACAGGGGGAAGTCTTTTTGCGCATAGCTTTTAAAGAGTTCCGATTTCTGTTTCTTGTTTGCGGTGAGTTCTTTTGTGTGTTTAATTGTATTGACATAATTTTTCTCAGACATGAGCCTTGCTATTTTCGATAATTGTTCATTGTCTTGTGATGCAATTTCTTTGTGTGGAACTTTAATGTCTGGTTCCACCCCATTTCCTTGGATAACACGCCCAAGAGGGGTGTAATACAAAGCCGTTGTGATTTTAACAGCACTGTTTTCAGATATAGGCAAAACAGTTTGTACAGACCCTTTCCCAAATGTCTTTCTTCCGACAATGATCGCACGGTTGTGGTCTTTAAGAGCCCCAGCGAATATCTCTGATGCAGAGGCTGATCCTTCATTAACGAGTACGATCATAGGGATGCCATTGGTTATGTCATGAGGGGTCGCTTTAACATCAAGTTTGGAGTAAGGACTTTTCCCTTGTGTATAGACGATAAGAGGGTTTGCGAGTTTACGACTGTCTAAGAATAAATCAGTTGTTTTAGTAGCTGAAGTCAGTAAGCCACCTGGGTTATTGCGAACATCAACTATGATGCTACTGACAGATTTGTTTTTGGTGTGTTTCGCTATGGTTTCCTGTATATCAAGGTGCGTTTTTTCGGCAAATGTCGAGAGCTTGATATACAAAACATCGTCAATAAGTTCGGATTTAATACTGGAGTGGTTGATTTTCTTTCGTGTGATTGTGTATTCACGTAGTTTCTTTTCTTTAGGGTTTATAACGCCAAGCTTAACCTGTGTGCCGGGAGATCCTGAAATCATCTCAACAACCTCGGTAAGGGTTAAATTAACGATCCGTTTGTCATTGACATGGGTGATGAAATCACCTGATTTGATCCCTGCTAATGACGCAGGTGATTGATCGAGAGGTGCAATCACTTTTACTTCACCTTCCTCCAGTGTGATTTCTATGCCAACACCGACAAATTTACCTTTAGTATTGTTCTCGAGTTGTTTTAAAAATTGAACATCAAGGTATTGTGAATAAGGGTCCATGTTACTGAGCATGCCTTTAATCGCATTCTCTGTAATCTTTTCATAGCTGATATCTTTCACATACAGCTGTTTGATTTGTTCCATAACGATGACAAGTTTCAGGGCGTCTTCTTCACTAAAGGGCTTTGTCTCGTCGTTTTGTTGTGCAGCACACGGCATTGAGATTAGAAGGCTTGCCAAACATATCCATAAAAAACGCATAACACGCACCATCCATTGTTAACTCTATCATAAACAAGTTCGGTGTCTTGGTCAATTAATCATTCGTGTCAACAGATCGATAATCCAAAGCAATAGCACCTAAAAAAGTACATCTTCCTTCAAAGCAGATAGGATAGCTATGCTGGAAAACCAGGCAATGCATTTGTGAGAAAGTATCAGTCAAGTTCATAATATATTATTGTCAATAGATGAAAAGCGAAAACAATTAAGCCTATCAGCTATTTTCTTAACACACTGGCAAAGAACTTGGCACTTGAAGATTCTTATGGGTCGATCAAGTGCCAATTCGCGGTATCTGGTCACATGAACCAGATAGATGTACTGAGTGTTTAAATCCAGTATGCCTGCGATAAAAAAAGGGATCTTGATCGCAGTCTATTCTGAGAATAAATGCCTCGTATTAAAACAAGAATATAATTTATATGGACAAACATCTAAATTAGACATACAAATAATAAATCATTAATCTATCTTATGTATAATAAAAGATAATAATGAGAAAAAACATGGCTAGAGAATATAAGAGAACGTATGATTCAATGAGTAAAAAATTAGCAGATGTGAGAAAAAGTTTAAATGTAACAGATTCTATGAGCCAAGAGCTTATACTTGAGTGTAATAAATTGGGTGAAAGGATACATAAATTGAGAGAGATGATTGACAGTACTCAAGTCCCAGCTTTAGTTACAGCTACACAAAACCAAATGAAAGAAGCAGTAGAACAATTCCAGAAAATCTCAAAAAATATCGAGGAACTGCGGGGTGATATAGAGACTTCTTTGAAAGGACTAGGTCCTAAGTTGAAGGAAATTAAAGATAAAGATAAAGCTATTGCTACACTTGAGAAAAAATTTGAAGGAATGATCAATGCATTCACGTCAGGGTTTGTGAGGCTACTAGGGATAATACTGGAGAAGTATGAAAAAGCATCCCCATCCTCTGCTGAAACAACATCAGAGAAAACTAAACTTATATCGAGTATCAATCAATTGAAAAAAGATAGACGGGATATGGTGAATGATTTCTATAAAGATGCTGAAACAATAAGCCAAAAGCAAAAAGAAATTACTCAGCAATTCGATCAACAGATACAAATCATAAAAGGGATAGCAGCAAAAGGAAAAGATGGTCAATTTGATCAAAAAGGAGAATCTAGGCAGCCGTTTGAGATAGAGGCAGCAAAAAACAATATTAACAGCCTAATGGAAGCGGCGAAAAATGTGTTTAAACGTCCTCGAGGGAAATCAAATAGTCCCCCTGGTGTGTAAAGATTCAAATATGTGAAACATTTAAATAAAAGTGAAATATTATGAATAGATGAGGTTGTGATATGACAACTGATGATGAAAAGAATAAAAGGTCATTCGTTTCTCTGCTGACTTCTAATGCACAAAAAAGAAAAGCGGATGCTTTTAAAGTTAAAGTTGATTTTATAAAAAATTGCGTTAAGGCAGTTTCACAGCTCGTTAGAACTATTGACAGCGAGTGTATGATGACCATGATTAAGTTAGTGAGTCCCAGCCAATCGACTAAGATTGGTTCGTTTATCCGTAAAACAGTGGCCCGAGGGCGAGATCCTCTTTTTGATGCTGTGGAAGATGATCCAGTATTTACAAAGGGGCTTGTGGCAACTCTTGAAGATATAACTGATGAGGAAGTTAAAAATAAAGTGTCGGCTATTGTTGGTATTGTGCTTAGAGTTAGAGAGATAAGCTATGTTTGTCAACAAATAGAAAGTGCTGATGGCGATCAAATAGATGAAAAGTTAAAAAAACGCGCTTTAAAAAACGTAGGACGGCCGCTAAAAAAATTGATAGAAAACTGTTTTATAGTATCAGCTAGGGCTGCAATACGAGGAGCTTATGTTGCTGCGATTTTACATGATGTTCTCATTCTATTCCCCCAAATATGGCTTGGCAACAACAAAAAAAAAGATTATTCAAAACAGAGCATGGTGTGTTATTTGGATAGACATTTAGAAAGGCCTTTGGAAGATTGGTCAGCAAGACAAGGGATACGTTATGAAATAGGCGCTAATCTGCCTGTCAGTAATCAAATGAATGATTTTAAGTTAAGTGTCCGAGATATAGATAGTTTTGTACGCACATAACCTCATGGACAAGTTTCTCTGAAAGAACAAGTTGAAAAAATTACTGACACAATATGTGCGGAAAAAAAACCAAATGTTGAAAATAGGGGCATGTTTGGCTCCAGCAATAGATTTACGTAAGATCATGAAATTAATGCATTTAGTTAATTTTTTTGCTCATTAACTGTGATCTGTTCTATAATATAAAAAAATAGGAGTCTAAGATGTCAAATCAACCTGAAGAAAATGCTGGAGAGTTAAAGGGTTCATTCAATAAACAAGTTAAGAAGTTTGATAAGGCATATGCTGATTTCTATGTAGAATTTCATAAAAGCACATTAACTGATGTTGAAAAAAAACAATTAGAAGCTACTGTAGAAAGTATGTCTAATTTGATGGATGGTATGCGTACAGCCATGAAAGACATAGATGTGAGAGCTACAACCACTGAAGCCCTAAAAGAACTCAAAAAATACGACAAAACTACGTACCCTGAGAACCTTTCAATTGATGCGCAACGCGCATTAAATTTAATGATGTACTGCATTAAAGTTATTGCTAGCACACTCATGCAGTTAGCTGTAGAGGGTACTGCTCTGGCACACGATGGAAATACTCCAATTAC
>CAZMRQ010000019.1:0-25507 GCA_964568795.1 uncultured Gammaproteobacteria bacterium
CCAAACCATGCTTATCTTTGGTAAGCCCGGGTGGCGAAATTGGTAGACGCAAGGGACTTAAAATCCCTCGGGATTTATCCTGTGCCGGTTCGAGTCCGGCCCCGGGCAGGGCATTATAATTATGTATTTGACACAATTTTTACTTAAAGGCCACAAATCTCAGCTGGCTTCACGTTTGTTTGCTGCTCTGAGTGTGTCTTTGGCTCTTGCTCTTTTGATTGTTGTGTCTTCCGTATTCAATGGTTTTCAAATAGCCGTGACTGATAAGTTCTATCAATCTCATCCACATCTTCATGTGTATTTGTTAGATGATCAGGCTGCTTTGCTAGGGCAGTTGCACACGGATAAAAACATTCAAACTGCGCGTATAAAAAACTTTGTTCCTGTTATGGTGAGTCATGGGCAAAGAAGTGTCTTTGCTATGTTGACTGAGCAGCCTGATATGAAAGAGAGTGCATCGATTTCACATATCCTGACTCCGTTGTTAGCATTGAATTCTGGAAGTAAAGTGCGTGTGAGTGTTTTAAGTACCGAATCACTGATGCCTATGCCTACACATATGACTTTCAATACGGGCATAGATTATAGTACCAACCTGGCTAGTATCACTGTTAAGAACATGGGTCGTTTAGTAACAGGTGCAGGCCATCGAAGTGTCTTGGAGCTTTGGTTGAAAGATGAAAATATGAAAATGAGCTATCAACAAACACTGCTAAAGCAGGGGTATCAAGTCCTTGATATGGGGCGTCAGCTCAACCATCTTCTTAGTAGCCTATCCATACAAAAAATGACGATGATGTTTATTTTTGCTCTCATTACTCTCTTGCTGAGTTTTCAGCTTTTGTCTTTACTGCGGTATATGGTTCAATCACTTGAATTGCCTATTGCTTACTTAACGGTATCAGGGGTTCCGTACTATTCTTTGTGGCGTTTTTTATTTTCTGTATTAACGGCCATTGTGGTTGTAGCGATTATAGCTGGGGTGTTCTTAGGATGGGTCATCAGTTTCTATGCCACCCAATTATGTGCAGGTTTAGAGAAATTGCTGCAACAGAAGATTATGACTACCAACGCTTTCATGCTGGATTATCTTCCAAGTGATATTAACATAGCAGAATGCTTTTTAATTGCTGGGGTTTTCTTTTTAATCAGTTGTGTGGTGAATGCTCTTTTGGTGTCTCGTGCACTTTCACTCGACCCTGTCGGTATATTTCGTCGAGGTCAATATGCTTAAGTGTTTAAAGACAGAGATTTGGGTGCAAGATGGGCGTGATTCCCGTCAATTATTTCGATTGGATGAAGTCATGTGCTCACCAGGACAAATGACCCTGTGTTACGGTCCTTCTGGTTCAGGAAAGACATCATTCCTAGAGATGTGTGCAGGGTTAATCCAACCAAAAGCTGGCACGGTTTTCTGGGATGACAAACAGATAAGCACATTTACTGATTACGGTGCTCAGATGTGTTTTATGACGGCAGCGCCATGCTTATTTAATGAGCTGACAATACGTGATAATATCTTTCTGCCTCTTGATCTTAAAAAGCAGAATACCGCAAAGGCTCATGAGCATTTACGTCAGTTAATGAAACTCCTTGATCTGACGCATTTATCTTTTAGTGAGACCCCCCAGTATTGCTCGAGCGGTGAGAAGATCAGGATATCACTTTGTCGCACACTTATTCAATGCCCTAAAATCGTTATCTTAGATGAGCCAACTGCTAATTGTGATGCGGCTTTATCAAAAGTAATTTTTAGCTTTCTGGCACAGCATGCCATTGATAGTAATGTGGCTGTTATCGTTGCAAGTCATGATTCATTAGCTCATGAGTATGCGCACCAGCATATTGACCTTGCAAAGCATCGAAACTAACATCCCACTCGGCATATAGGATTGATCACACATAAACAGATTTTTCTAGTGAGTAGGTGTGAAGCATGCGTGTCTTTTGAAAGCATAAAGGCGTGTTGTATTGCATTGCCTATCAGTGTGAGAGTTCATGCAGACTGCCATTGAACCAGCCATTGTTGTAAAAATTTGATGGATGCTATTGAGCAACCATTTTTTCTCTGCAAAGACAGTGCCGAGTGAGTCGTGTCCGACAGACGTGTAAGCTGCATTATTTTTCTACAGATCTATCTATTTGGATCAGTTCATAGAGATCATGAGCTGGCGCATCTTATCCGCCAATTCTTAAACTCATATGTCAAAGCAAGTGTGCATGTCTATAATCAATTGATTATTATCATTTTATTATATTAAGATATTTCATCATTCCTATTGATTTCACCTATCAAATGTGCAACAATTCATGCAATAACAAATAAGTAAAAAAATGTATATACATCTGATAGGTTGTGTCGTGACAATAGGCGCTTTGATGAAAACGGGGCGATATCTTATTTCTATAATTGCAATGAATATAGAAAATGGGGGCTCTGAATTCAGAGATAAGCCTCATCATGTTCGTGCTTCTTCTTTAGGAAAAAGTACAAAAGATAAAGGCAAAAGTACAAAAGATAAAGCTTTAGTATTTAATAGACTGGAACAAAGACGCAGGGCTCTGAATAGGAAGTTTGGGCTCACTGCTGCACGAGAATCCTCAAGTGTCGCTAAACTAATAAAATGGGTAGAAAAGATGCCCGGCGGCACTGAATTCACTTTTTCTCGAAGCTCTATCATGCATGCATCACTTTCGATGAGAACTAATGGTGAGGCTTTAACAACTGAGTTATCACACGCTATTGCAAAGTATCTTCCTCCAATTCAGATGGAACTAATTCAATTGGAAATAGATTCGCCAGAGGCAATAGTCGACGATTTTGATGAATTGCCGCCGACAGTGACTATGTGTGATTTGTTGCTTGATCTGGCGCGTGATGTGGATGTGGAAACGTGGAAAGAAGTCAGGTCATATATCAATGATAGACAGCTTCATCAAATAGATCAAAAATTTCTTTGTCATGAATTTGAGCAAGGCCGTGAGCTCATGAAGTATCTTTTGAATCATGAAGTGTTATCAGACGATTCTAAGCAGATATGCATAGCAGTAGGGTTAGTATATAATAATGGGAAAGGTTCTGTATTTGATTGCATAAAGAAACTGCAAGAAGTCTCAAGAGAAAAAAATGATCTTGAAAGATGTGTGCAACAATGCACCAGTCCCTTGCGGAAATCTCCCACACAAATAAAGTGTTCTTGATATAAGTGATGTTCAGTCAAGTCATTTGAATAATATGCATAAATTAAATTAAATCGCCTTATTTTTATATTTTGGGTTATAAATACAATGGTGCGGCTGCTTTGTTGAACCATTCAAAAAATGGCAAAGAGCGTGTTAGAAATACAGGTCTGTTTGAAAGAAAGCAATAGGACGGAAATAATGGATTAAGCTAGGGGGCAGTGATGAATGTGAAATTTAAAAAAGTGGATCAGAATGATCCTGGTAAAATATGGGGTTATGTGGCATCAGCGTTAGCTGCAGTGGGAATCATGGCGATCTCATCCTTTGTTGCAAATCCAGCTGGCAGCTTGATTCTTGTTTTAGTATTTGTCTTATCGTTGTTCTCAGCAGTGGGATGCTTTATTGTACGCCATATTAAAATGCCTGTAGCTCAATATTCAGCAACTTTCGATGCACATGTTTCTCAGCGATCAGCTGATTTAGCAAAGTGTTTCGGGAATGACTCGAATGAAATAAAATGCAGCCAATTGATAGAAAATAATATCTTTAAAGAAAAGTGGGTAGGAGCTGTTCAAGGATTAATCAGCAGCTATGTGATATCTCGCAATAACTTGGTGAGATGTTCTATTGTGCTAAAGATTCCGAGTTCTGATACTGAGCCCGTTCACTATATCATTCTGGGTCTAGGAGAAAAGCCAGCAAATAAAGATGATTTTATAGATAAATTAAAACATGTTCTATTATCTGGGGGTGACGCACTAGAAAATACAGTTGATTGGTGTCAATCTAGGACTGAGTCGGTGGTTTTTATACAACACTTATTTCAAGATCCAGAAAAAAATAATGATGTGAAATCACTTTTTCGCTTTTTTGGCGATGACTCCCGTGACTATAAAAGCAATGCGCAGGAATGCAAGAATCGGATTGAGGGCATTGATAAAAAGGACATTGTGCTGCCTTCACACAGCCCTGCGAGGGCGCCAATGGATCGCAGAGCCGATAACAAAAAGGATCGCCCAGATGATAATGCCCCTAGGCTTGGCTAAGTTTAAGCACTGCATTCTGATTGGAACCAGAATGAGAAGACCTTTCTGTGGGTGTGTCTTATAGAAAAACAAGGGATGCTTATCCATAATACGAGTAGATTATCAGTATAAAACTCTAAAGGTCCATGCCCTCGTTAAGTACAATAGTTTTATAGTGAGAGCAGTACTTTTTTTTTGAACGTGATTATGTTACATTGCACCATGCTTATTATGTGGAGATTTTATGAGTTCAAGAGGTGTAAACAAAGTTATTCTAGTGGGCCGTGTCGGACAAGACCCTGAGGTTCGTTATACCAACAATCAAAGTGCAGTGGTGACTATGTCAGTGGCTACAAGTGAAAGTTGGAAAGACAAAAACACGGGTGAAAGAGAAGACCGTACAGAGTGGCACCGTGTTGTCTGCTTTAACAAATTAGCTGAAATTGCAGGACAATATGTTAAAAAGGGAACACAGCTGTATTTAGAGGGCTCTTTGCGTACCCGTAAGTGGTCTGACTCGCAAGGGCAAGAACGCTATACAACTGAGATATTAGCAAATAATTTTCAAATGCTGGATAGTCGTCAAAATTCTATGGGCAATAACGAGACGAACCAATCTGCTGCGCCAGCTACAGAAAATTCAACTGCTTCTGGGACATTTGAGGACGATATTCCTTTTTAGACACATGCAGGAGCATAGAGATGTCAATGGATATAAAGAATAGTAATCTGTTAATGCCTTGTTCAATTAGTGTTTTAACAGAGAATGTTTTGTTGAATGAGAGTATGTCTGATGCAGAGTTAGAGAGCAAACTGCAGAGCTACCTTACAGATTCCAGTAAAACATTCGAAGTAGCTGTGTACCCAACTAGAATCCTGATGCAGGATTACACAGGTGTCCCAGCTATCGTCGATTTTGTCGCTATGCGTGATGCAGCACACAGTTATGGCCTTCAGCCTGAAAAAATTGAGCCACGTATACGCATAGACTTAGTAGTTGATCACTCAGTTTCTGTCGAGTTTTATGCTGATGATCAAGCTTTATCGAAGAATATGAGCTATGAGATGAAGCATAATAAAGAACGTTTTGAATTACTCAAATGGGCAGATGCATCATTTTCCGGAATACGTGTTATACCACCAGGTCAAGGTATTTGTCATCAAGTCAATATAGAGTATCTAACAAATGTTATAACCGAAGTACGTGATCAGACAGTCAGTGAGTTTGTTATTGGAACTGATTCGCATACGACGATGGTTAATAGCTTGGGTGTGCTTGGCTGGGGTGTGGGTGGTATAGAAGCTGAGTCATGTGCTCTGGGTATGCCACTGATGATGAACTTACCAAAGGTTATTGGCGTGGAGTTGTCTGGTTCATTAGCACCAGGTGTGACAGCCACTGATCTTGTTTTGTATATTGCTGAAAAACTCAAGAAGCACAATGTTTTGGCATCATTTGTTGAGTTTTATGGTGATGCTGTGAGCAAGTTGGATATACCCACTCGTGCAACTATAGCAAATATGTCTCCCGAGTTTGGCTCGACTTGTGTCTATTTTCCAATTGATAGTCAGACTATAAGCTATTTAAGGATAACAGGCCGAGATAATAGCCATTGTATGAAAGTTGAGCTCTATGCGAAAAAGAAAGGGTTGTGGGGTGTAGCGAGGCGGCATTACCATGAAAATCTTACTATAGATCTTGACGATGTTGCTCCAGCAATAGCGGGTCCTAATAAACCACACGATAGAGTATCACTTAGAGAGCTTCCTGAACGTTTAAAAGAATTGTACCACCTGCCACTTACCTACCCAAAAATATCAACTCAACTGGAGAGTGGTGATATTGTTCTAGCAGCTATTACAAGCTGTACAAATACCTCTAATCCGTCTGTGTTGATAGCAGCAGGCTTGCTTGCACGAAATGCGCTGAAAAAAGGGCTGAAACCAAAATCATGGGTGAAAACATCGTTTGCGCCTGGATCAAGAGCAGTGGCCTTGTACTTAGAGGAGTTTGGGTTATTAGCTGATTTAGAAAAAATTGGATTTGATGTAGTAGGTTATGGTTGCACGACGTGTATCGGGAACTCAGGTCATTTGCGTGAAGATGTCGCTCAGGAAATAATATCGCGCAATCTTTCTGTTAATGGTGTTTTGTCAGGGAATAGGAATTTTAGCGGGCGCATTCATCCATTGGTCGTTAATAACTGGTTGATGTCTCCTCCTTTGGTTATTGCCTATGCCCTTGCAGGGACTATGATAGATTTCAAAAAACAGCCACTTGGCTATACTCAGCAAGGCAAGCCCGTCATGCTTGCGGATATCTGGCCAGAAGATGAATTGATTAGTACGTATGTTCAGAAAATAAAATCAGAATTTTTCTCACAAACTTACCGCAATGTATTTAATGGTTTAGATGAATGGAATGAAATTGAGCTGACCCAAGGCAAGTTCTCGTGGCAAGATCAATCGACCTATATTAAAAAGCCGCCTTATATCAATCCGACTACCAAGGCTGAAGATCTTTTAGATGCCCCTATTTTGGCATTGTTGGGTGATTTTGTGACAACTGACCATATATCGCCTGCAGGACGAATTGCAGCAGATAGTCCTGCAGCAAAATACCTGAGAGAACAAGGGGTCGTAGTAAGTGATTATAACTCATATGGGGCCCGGCGTGGAAACTTTGAGCTAATGACCCGTGGGACATTTGCTAATATTCGACTACAGAATAAAATGGTTGAACGTCAGGGCGGCTACACAGTTATTCCAAGTAGAAATAATGAACTCGTTAGTATCTATGATGCATCAAGGCATTATCTGCGTCATAATCAACGCACTGTTGTTATTGCTGGCAAAGAGTATGGTTCAGGTTCATCGCGTGATTGGGCTGCTAAAGGGACATATTTGCTCGGCGTCTCAGTCGTTCTAGCTCAGTCGTTTGAGCGAATCCATCGAAGCAATTTAATTGGCATGGGTGTGCTTCCATGCGAGTTTATTGGTGAGGAGAATGCTGAGTCATGGGGGATTGATGGAACTGAGACACTTTCAATACATGGGATATCGTCTATGAGCCAGCCAGCTGTTGAATTAGCTTTAACAGTCAAGCGGTCTAACGGCTTTCAAAGTCAGCACCGTGTATTAGCTCGAGTAGATTCAGATGCAGAGCTCAATTACTACAAGCATCAAGGGATTCTCTCGTATGTCATGAAACAAATGTCACTTGAGGATAAAGCATGATGAGTTACATATTTCAAGCGGGTATATTAGTTAAATTATGCATAGTCATGCTTGCTTGGCTTTCTGTCCGCTCGTGGAGTACAGGCATATACCTTTTTCTGACTCTTAGAAAGATCCGTGGCAAATTCAATTTGACTGATGTGTCAAGTCGTGACTCATCTAGAAAGATGTGTCCCTATAAGTTATCTATAGCGACTCATACGTATCAAAAACAACTGAGTACGCTTAGTATGGTAGCAAAAATCAGCCCATACGTAGGCCTTGTTGGGACAGTCCTGGGTGTCATGAACTCAATTTCTGCTTTATCTCACCACAGTACGCTGACCTTGGCATTAGTTGGTCCTGGTATAAGTGAGGCACTGATTACTACTGCGTTAGGATTGTGTGTGGCCATTCCATCCACAGTGTGGCATGAGATTAATCAAACAATTTTATATGAGTGTGAAGATTTTATTGCATTGCGGATGACCCCACAATGAGACGGAGGTTTCGTAGTTCACCAGATATAAACATGGTGCCGTATATTGATGTACTGTTGGTATTGGTTTTGATCTTTATGTGTGGTGCGGCAAATTGGGTCGATGCACTTTCTGTTTCATTGCCGCAAGCAGCCCAGTTATCATCACAGCCTCCAAGAAGTAAAGTCATTGAGTTAACTAAAAAGAATCGTGTGATCATCAGTCAGAACGATTGCGGTGAATTAACACATCTGTCATATCAGCAGTTAGGTCAATATCTGAAAAAAAATGATGATATCATGATACAAGCTGCCAGGGACTTACCCTACGAAAAAGTGGTGCAATTGCTTGTGCTCCTTCATAAAAATGGTTTTGATAAAGCAAAATTAGCTTATCAAGCTTCGTGATTTTCACTTTGAGATACAGCTTGTCGTATGCTGTTATGAATCTCTTTGATATTTTCCCATGCTTGGCTAAGAACTTCTTGCAGCGTGACAGGTGAAAAGGGTTTTCCTTCCGCTGTTCCTTGTATCTCAATAATATTGCCGTGTTCACACATCACTATATTTATGTCGCTATCGCAATTCTGATCCACAGAATAGTCTATGTCAGAAATGATTTGATTGCCTTTGATCCCAACAGAGACTGCACCAATGATCATTTTTAGCGGGTCATGAGTGAGCTGGCCACTGTATTGTTGTTTTTGGCAAGCTAAAATAGCGGCGATAAGACCGCCATTAATTGCGGCGGTTCTTGTGCCCCCATCTGCCTGGAGAACATCGCAATCAATCGATAATGTTTTATTTGGCAGCAAGCGTAAGTCAAAGCATGAACGAAGTGATCGGCCGATTAGTCTTTGTATTTCGGCTGTTCTTCCATTTATCTTTCCGCGATTAACCTCCCGTTCGCATCGGGTGTTTGTGGATGCTGGCAACATCGAATATTCGGCTGATAGCCATCCATGATCTCTTTGAACGAACCGTGGGACGCCTTCAGTGATGGTTGCTTGGCATAGTACTTTTGTTTTGCCAGAGCAATAAAGGACAGACCCAGTTGCGTTGCTATTGATGTCAAAGATAAGGTTGATTTCTCTTAATGATGATTGTCTGTTTTCGATAGTCATGTTATAGTGTCTGTGTTAACTTCGTATGAAAGATCATACGCTATTACACGAGTTGTTGCAATATTTGCAGCATAGATTAAGTTATAAAAATGCCAATATCAAAAACACATCAGAAATACAATGGACTGGTTATTAGTGGTCCATCTGGCGCGGGAAAGTCAACTCTATTAAACGAGGCAATGGCTATGGGCTTTCACCAACCTGTCTCTTATACCACACGCACTATACGCCCAGGTGAGATTGATGGAGTCAATTATCACTATGTGTCACAGAAGCAGTTTAGCGCTATGGCCTCAGAAGGTGAGTTTATTGAGACAACAAACATATTTGGTCATTTATATGGGACAAGTCTAGCAGAGCTTTGTTCAGTAAAAGGTTTTTTTGTCATGGACCTTGATTTAGATGGCGTTTTGGCTATGAAGAGAAAAAAAAGAGACCTTTTTTATTTACTTGTTATGCCACCGAGTCAAGAAGTGATGCGTCAGCGTTTAATTGCCAGAGGATGTGATGAGGGGTCGCTAGAAGTAAGAATACAGAGCTGGCAGAGCTTTAATGATGCGCATGTTGATTTTGACATCACACTCTGTAATGATGATAAAAGTGAGACCATAAATACGTTTCATTCAATTGTAAAAAGGCTGGTCGAGTAGGTTGATGTGCAGATAGGATATATGCTGTTGTTAAATGTGTGGCTTTGAGTTACAATTTGTTTGAATTGAGAGGTATTGTCCATGAAGGACAGAGTTAAGTCATTGAACTTATTAAATATACACATGCCTGTGACAGCTTGGATCTCTATTGGTCATCGGATCAGTGGGCTACTACTGTCTTTAGGATTGCTGTGGGCGCTTTATACTTTGTTTTTTTTACGTGTGTGTAATGTGTATTCTTGGAATTGGTTAATCAGACAGCCTGTGTGGATTGTTTCTGCCACAATAACTGTTTCGGCATTTATATTTCATTTTTTGGCTGGATTAAGGCATATCTATGAAGATCATTCAGTCGGTCACCCACTTGAATCATCTATGCTCTCTGCTAAATTGACAATCGCTGGTTGGCTTTTTTTGACTCTTCTATTCACACTATTTCTTGTCTTATGATGCAGTTTGTTCGTCTATTCTGGAACTATCAACACAAAGGCCTTAATGATTGGCTAGCTCAACGTATCTCAGCCCTGATGATATCTATTTATACTCTTATCATTCTTATGTATGGTCTTAGTTTTCCTGGTCTTGAGCAATGGAGGACTTTGCTTTTCCATCCAATAATGAAAGTGATTGGTGGTGTCAGCACATTTGGTGTTCTCTGGCATGCGAAAATAGGTTTATGGGTTATTATCACAGACTACTTGCCTCGAGGCTGGCTTTCTCGATTCGCAACTTTGTTAGTATATATATACGTTTGGTTTGTATTCATAGCGTATTGTTGGATAGTGTGGGGTGATTTGTGAAAGTGATAGAGTTTGATGCGTGCATTATTGGCAGCGGTGGCTCAGGACTGCGTGCTGCGTTAGCAATGGATGGCGCTGATGTGTGTGTGTTAACAAAGCTTTTTCCAACACGTTCGCATACTGTGGCTGCTCAAGGTGGGATAAATGCTGCCTTGTCAAACCATTCAAAGGATGACTGGCAGTATCACATGTATGATACAGTCAAAGGTTCTGATTGGTTAGGCGATCAAGATGCCATTGCTTATATGACCGAAAAAGCGCCTCAAGCAGTTATAGAGTTAGAGCATATGGGAATGCCGTTCAGCCGTGATGAGAATGGGAATATTTATCAGCGCTCTTTTGGAGGCCAAACAGTTAATTATGGTGAGAAATTAGCACGTAGAACTTGTGCGGTGGCTGATCGAACGGGCCATGCGTTATTACACACACTTTACCAACAATGTGTGAAGAATGATATTCAGTTTTATAATGAGTGGATGGCGTGTGATTTAGTGATGGATGAGGAGGGTCATTGCAGAGGCGTCACGGCATATTGCATTGAAAATGGTGAGCTAATTTATATTAAAGCAAAGAAAACTTGCTTGGCAACTGGTGGGGCAGGACGCGTGTATGCGTCAACAACAAATGCCTATAGTTGTACGGGTGATGGCCTTGGACTTGCCGCACGTGCAGGTGTCCCACTGCAAGACATGGAAATGTGGCAGTTTCATCCTACAGGTCTCTATGGTGCTGGAGTTCTCATATCAGAAGCTGTCAGGGGTGAAGGAGGCTACCTTGTTAATAGTCAGGGTGAGCGTTATATGAAACGTTATTCTCCCTACGCTGATCTGGCGTGTCGAGACATAGTGTCTCGGTCATCAACGCTTGAACTGCTCGCAGGGCGAGGATGTGGCCCGAAAAAAGATCATATGTTATTAATGCTGCAAGAGGTTCCTGAACTTGAAAAGAAACTTCCAGGCATACGTGAACTCGCAAAAACCTATGTGAACTGTGACCCACTTGTTGACCCCATTCCTGTTGTGCCTACGCAACATTATATGATGGGGGGGATACCAACAAACATCACAGGTCAAGTTATTGCCTTTGATGGGAAAAAAGACCATTTGATTTCGGGTCTTTATGCTGTGGGTGAATGTGCTTGTGTATCCATCCATGGTGCCAATCGTCTTGGTGGCAATTCACTGATAGATCTGGTTGTGTTTGGCCGCGCAGTAGGCAAAGAAATGAAGAAGACTTTATCTGACTCTGCTATATCTAAGGTCAGTGAGTCGTCTATCAACCACAGCTTAAAGCGACTTAAACGCTGGTTAGACAATGACAGAGGTCCCACTGTCTCAGCGTTGCGTCACCGTATGCAGGAGATAATGTCATTGTGCTTTGGTGTATTTCGTGATGAAGAGGGTATGAAAAAGGGGTTGATCGAACTTGAGAAAGTGGCATGCGAGATTACTCAAGCACGTATAGATGATAAATCGAAAGTATTTAATACAGCATTAGTCGAAGCAATGGAGCTGGATAATTTAGCACTGTGTGCATTACTCACAGCACGAAGTGCACTCAAAAGAAAGGAGAGTCGTGGAGCACATTCAAGGTCTGACTATATAAATCGTGATGATAAGAACTGGTTAGCACACAGTATTGAATACTTGGATTCCAGTCATTTTAAGCGACCGATAAATATGAAGCCATTGCTGTGTGATCCTGTCCCTTTGGCTGAGAGGAGCTAATTATGGAAATTTACATTAGCCGATATAATCCCGAAATTGATAAAAAGCCATATCTTAAGCGCTATGAGCTAGATGTGGAATTAGTGAAAGGGTCGATGCTGCTGCATGCATTAGAATACTTAAAAGAATCAGATGGATCATTAACTTTTAGACGTTCGTGTGGCTCCGGCGTTTGTGGGTCAGATGGCATGAACATCAATGGCAAAAATGGACTTGCTTGTATGACATTGCTTAGCTCACTTCCTGATAGTGTGACTATCCGTCCTTTGCCAAGTATGCCTATTATCCGTGACCTTGTTGTTGACCTCGGCCAATTTTATCAGAGTTATAAACGCATTCACCCTTATATTCGAACTAATAAAGAGCTTTCTGTAAAAGAGATGCATCAGACTATAGTTGACCGTGAGAAGCTTGATGGGTTGTATGAGTGCATTATGTGTGCATGTTGTTCGACAATGTGCCCATCCTATTGGTGGAATCCAGATAAATTTATCGGTCCAGCAGGCCTGTTAACGGCAGCTCGTTTTGTCATGGATAGCCGTGATGACACCAAACAAGAGAGGCTTGCTGATTTAGATGATTTATTTAAGCTTTACCGTTGTCGATCTATTCTGAATTGCACAGATGTATGCCCAAAAGGATTAAACCCTAATGCTGCTATTGCAAAGATTAGAGTAGAAATGCTTCAATCAAAAGAGGAGGGTAGGTAATGTCATCGAACAATGATTTTGAAGAAAAATACACGAACTCCCACTTGCTTGGAAACAACGCGGGTTATTTAGAAGAAATATACGAACCAAATAGTAGTGTGTCAGCATCCCTTTCGCATATTCAATTTGGTGGCAAGGTCATTCAATCAAATACAGAGTCGGCCGTTCAGTGGGCTAATGCATACCGACAATACGGACACATGGCATCGTCTGCAAATCCTTTTAAGGGGGAAGATGCTCGCTGGGACATTGATATATGTCAAACTCTTAGCTGTGGCACGTATAATTTAGATGCTAACCAGCAACTTGAGATGTTTTGGGGAGGCAATTCTCTGACGGCTACTGTCCAGCAGTGGCAGGTATTGCTCAATAATAGGTATTGCGGTGATATAGCCTATGAGTTTATGCACATGACAATTTCTGAGGAAAGGCAGTATCTACAGAATGTGATTGAATTAGATGAACAAGTCACAGACGATGAGCTATGGCAGGCATGGCAGTATTGTTACCAGGCTGAAGCTTTTGAACAGAACCTAGGTATTCTTTTCCCATCACAAAAAAGATTCTCATTAGAAGGTCTTGAGCCATACATTGCGCTTGTTAATCAACTCATCATGTCCTGTGCAACAGATGGCTGTAGTGATATTGTTATTGGTATGGCACACCGAGGTCGTCTTAATACATTAGTTAATACACTTGGGGTATCTGTTGATGAGGTTATTGATTGGTTTAAAGGTGGTCATGGGCATGATAAGACTTCGGGTGATGTGAAATACCATCTTGGTTACTCATGTGATAGACTTTTTTCCGGGAGACAGGTGCATATCAATCTCGCGTATAACCCTTCTCACTTAGAAGCTGTTAATTCTGTTGTGATGGGTGCGATTCGAGCAAGAATAGACGCATCCAAATCAAATGCACGATTATTCCTTCCTATACTGGTTCATGGCGATGCGTCATTTTCTGGCCAAGGAGTAGTTCAAGAATGTTTAAATATGTCTTATACTGAAGCGTACAATGTTGGTGGGACAATACACATTGTTCTCAATAATAACATTGGTTTCACGACAGGGTTTTTAGACTCCAGAAGTTCGCGTTATTGTTCAGACGTGATGAAAATTATCGAGGCGCCTGTCATTCATGTGAATGCATATAACATTGATGCAGTCATTAAAGCAGCCAAGATTGCATCGAATTACCGTCAGCACTTTGGTAAAGATATATGTATTGTACTGAATGGGTATCGCAAACACGGTCATAATGAGGCGGATGAGCCACGATTTACTCAACCAGGGTTATATAGGAAAATAGCTGAAAAGAGCTCCCTTTTAGTACAGATTGAAGCAGACCTTTTGGCAGTATTTTCACAAAAAGAAATAGATGCGCAAAAAGAAGTTGTGAATAGAGCAATTCAACAGCGTCACCGTTTAATAGATATTGTTGAAACGGCGCAGTCCTCGCGCTATCTGTCTTGGCAGGAATACAAGAATATAAGTTGGCGAATGTCCTATGACAATAGTATCACTGGAAGGAATTTAAAAAAAATAGGGAAATATGCACTGACTCTGCATGCTGAGGCCTCTGGGAAATCCTATCAATCAAATGATTTGCACCCACTGATACAAAAACTCTATGAACGCCGTCAATTGATGTTAAAAGGTCAGGAGCCTATAGATTGGGGTATGGCAGAAATCATGGCTTACAATGTTATACTAAGTCATGATCGGCCAGTAAGGATTGTAGGAGAAGATTGTGTCAGGGGGACTTTTTCTCATAGACATGCATGTCTAGTCACGCATAATGATGACCAAATATACTTATTAAAACAGCCAGGGGCTCATGCTGCGATTTTCAATTCCACACTTTCAGAGTATGCTGCACTGGGTTATGAGTACGGTTATTCAGAGGCACGTCCTCAGGGACTTACTGTTTGGGAAGCCCAATTTGGTGACTTTGTTAATGGCGGTCAAATAATCATTGATCAATTTATTTCCAGTGCATGGCAGAAATGGAGTAGAAGATCAGGTTTGGTGTTATTGATGCCACATGGGTATGAAGGTCAAGGGCCTGAGCACAGTTCTGCACGCTTGGAGCGTATACTTCAGCTATGTGCACAGGAAAATATTCAAGTTTGTCTGCCATCTACACCTGCCCAAATGTACCATGTTCTTTTAAGGCAAGTACTAAGACAAGTGCGAATGCCCTTATTTATTTTTACTCCAAAAAGTCTTCTCCGTCACCATGAATGTAAAAGTCATTTTGATGAGCTGGCGAATGGATCTTTTCAATTAGTGATTGATGACAGTGATGTGCAGAATGATAGTAAACGTGTTTCAGCAGTGATACTCTGCAGTGCTAAAGTGTACTATGACCTATGTTCTCTTAAGGAAAGCCATAAAGATATTGCAATATGCCGCATAGAGCAGCTCTATCCTTTCCCAAAAGAAGAATTGATGATCTTGCTTAAGAAGTATACTCGAGCGACAAAGATCATCTGGGTTCAAGAAGAGCCATTTAATCAGGGGGCGTGGTTAATTAAGCGTCATAATTTTGAGGAATGTGTTCAGCAGGGGCAAACATTGCATTGTGTATGCCGTAGTGCTTCTTCTAGTCCTGCAATAGGATATTATAAGAGGCACTTGGTTGAACAAGAAAATTTACTAAAGCAAGTTAAGCAAATCATATGTGAGGTTGAATTATGAGTGATATAGAGATAAAAGTTCCAGTTTTACCAGAGTCTGTGTCAAACGGAATAATCGCGAGAATTACTAAAAAAGTTGGTGATGTCTGCCAGATAGGTGATATTGTAGCTGAGCTAGAAACAGATAAGGTAATGCTTGAAATACCAGCGAATCATGCAGGTACGGTAGCTAATATAGCAAAGAAAGAGGGTGATGAAGTAAGCCAGGATGAAATAATCATGGTGCTTTCTTCAAAGGTTGCAATGAGCCAAAGTACTTCAGTAGAGAAAGACAGTCAATCAAAAGAGGCTGATGTCAAATCTGAGGAGAAAGTTTTAAGAGCATCGCCCTCCGCCCGTGCCACGGCCGAAGAAAAGAGCGTCAAAATAGATGAAGTAAAAGGCTCTGGACGCCACGGCATAGTTATGAAAAGTGACATAAACCAGCATATTGATTCTGGGCAGGCTGACAATTCAGCGACTGAACGAGTTGCCATGTCAAGAATGCGTGTAACGATTGCAAAACGTCTTGTGGAGTCAAAAAATCAGATGGCTATGTTGACTACTTTTAATGATGTCAACATGCAGCCGATCATGGAGATTCGTAGTAAATATAAAGACGAGTTTTTAGAAAGGCATGGTGTTAAGCTTGGCTTCATGTCATTTTTTGTTAAAGCTGTGACTTCAGCCATGACTGAGTACCCTATGATTAACGCCTCGGTGGATGGCACTGATATTTTATATCATAAAACCTGCCATATGGGCATAGCTGTATCAACAGAGAAAGGTCTTGTTGTGCCAGTCATCAAGTCTGTAGAAAATATGACTTTTTCTGAAATAGAAAAGAGTATAGTGATGCTAGCAAAAAAAGCGCGTGATCAAAAGTTAACGATCGACGATATGCAAAATGGTACATTTACCATAACAAATGGTGGTGTTTTTGGGTCATTGCTATCAACGCCCATTGTTAATCCACCACAATCTGCTATCTTAGGTATGCACCGTATTGAAAAAAAAGTTGTAGTGGAGAATGATGAGATGGTTATTAGGCCAATGATGTACTTGGCATTATCATATGATCATCGACTTATTGATGGAAGTGTGTCAGTAGGATTTTTACAAAAAGTGAAGGTCCTGTTAGAAAACCCATCAAGACTGATGTTGAACATTTAGGGGATTGATTATGTATACACATGAATATATGGCAAAAGCCTTGCTTGAGAGTTACAATATTCCTGTGCCAAAAGGTGGTGTGGTTTCTAAGGCAGAACAAGCGTCAGCTATCTATTCTGAAATTGGTAGCAAACGCTGTATTGTGAAGGCTCAAGTACATGCCGGAGGCCGAGGAAAGGCGGGTGGCGTTAGAGCCGTTGAAAGCAAAGCGTCATTGATTGAAGCAGTCAGCAGTATGTTAGGAACTAATTTAGTCACTTATCAAACAACGGCTGAAGGGCAACCTGTGCACCAAGTTCTTCTTGAAGAGCCATGTGAAATTGATAGAGAGCTCTATGTTGCTATGACGGTTGATAGAAGCATAGCACAAATTGTGTGTATGGTGTCATCTGAAGGAGGGGTTGAGATTGAAAATGTTCCTCATGAAAAGATCAGTCGGTTTACTATTGATATGTTAACGGGTGTCATGGACTATCAATGCAGACAGGCAGCTTTTAAATGCAACCTTAAAGACTCACAGCTAAGGCAATTTTGCACTATTATTAAAAAATTAGGGCGTATGTTTGTTGAGAATGACTTTTCAATGCTAGAAATTAATCCGTTGGTTGTTGATAAATCAGGGCAACTCATATGTCTTGATGCAAAAATAGATATTGATGATAATGCTTTATACCGTCATCCTAAGCTAGTGCAACTGTATGATGCAACTCAGGTGGATAAGAGAGAGTGTGAGGCTAAAAAACATGATCTGAGCTATATCTCACTTGATGGGAATATTGGCTGTATGGTTAATGGAGCAGGTCTAGCAATGGCCACTATGGATATGATAAAGTTTTCTCAAGGTCACCCTGCTAACTTTCTTGATGTTGGCGGATCTGTTACAACCGAGCAAGTGAAACATGCCTTTGAAATCATAATGGCAGACTATAAAGTAAAAGCTGTATTCATCAATATATTCGGTGGCATTGTATCCTGTACTACAATAGCGGATGGGATCATCGCTGGTTTGGCTGAAGTTAAAAGTGATGTTCCAGTCATCGTAAGACTTGAAGGTAATAATGCCCATGAATCGAAAGAAAAGCTTAGTAATTGTGGTTTAAATATTATTTACGAAACAGACTTTAGCAAAGCAGCAGAAAAGGCTGTAGAACTTGCAAAAAAAGGAGAAATATCATGAGTATACTAGTAGATAAGAATACCCGTGTTATTTGCCAAGGAATAACGGGCTCACAGGGAACACTTCATATGCGCGAATGCTTAGCATATGGAACACAGATTGTTGGTGGAGTAACTCCAGGAAGAGGTGGGCAGACACATTTAGGGGTCCCTGTTTTTGATACGATGCTCGATGCTGTTATAGAGACAGGTGCAGACACAAGTATTATTTTTGTGCCAGCTCCTTTTTGTACCGATGCTATTTTCGAAGCAATTGATTCAGGCGTAAAGTTGATCGTTTGTATTACTGAGGGGCTGCCAATATGTGATATGATAAAAGTTAAAGATGTTCTCAGAGAGACAGGGGTACGATTAATTGGCCCTAATTGCCCTGGAATTATCACACCAGGCCAGTGTAAGATCGGAATTATGCCTGGTCAGATACACAGTTCTGGATCTATCGGGATTATATCGCGTTCAGGAACATTGACCTATGAAGCTGTTTTACAGACAACGCGATGCGGTTTAGGCCAGAGTACATGTATTGGAATTGGCGGTGATCCTTTAATCGGTCTTGGATTTACGGATGTATTAGCTCTTTTAGAGAAAGACACGCAAACAGAGATCATTGTAATGATTGGAGAAATTGGTGGAGATGCTGAGGAAGAAGCAGCACGGTTTATCAAAGATTTTGTCACTAAGCCCGTTGTAGCTTATATTGCTGGGGTTAGTGCACCGAAGGGAAAGAGAATGGGGCATGCGGGTGCAATTATTTCCGGTGGGAAAGGCACAGCAGAAGAGAAGTACAAAATTCTTGAACATGCCGGCGTGAGAACAGTACGTTCACCTGCGCTTATTGGTCAGGCATGTTTAGAAATAGTGTCGAAGAAGGCGTAAGCATGTCAGTATTTATCATCGTACTTACTAGCTATGTAATTATGATGTTGGCTTGGAAGTTATCATGGGACTGCCGTTTCTTGTGGCTGGCCTTAACTTGTTGCTCATTGATACTGGTTTTTGCGACTTGGGAGATAACTATACAAAAAATACTTGGTCTATTAATTGTTGCAGGTTTTTTATTTAATGACTCAAGAGCATCGCCTGTGCGTATAAGAAAATCAAATATTGCGATAAATAAGCTGACTTTGGTGACTTCTACATGTCTTTGGAGCTGGAGTTCACTTTACGTTTTACTGACAGAACGGGGCCATGTTTCTTTCTTATACTTGCTTTATACAACTGTCATTGTACTGGTTATATTAACGTGCTACCGTTTAATTCCAAATTTCTTGCAAAACAAAAAGAATCCTGTCCTTTGCTATTGGCAATATTCTATGCTAGCGTTGATCATCGCATTACCGTATCTTTCACTTAAGCAGATGTCTTTTTTAGTATGGTCACCCTGGGTTGTCTATATTATCATTAATAAGCTTAACTATCTAACGAGTGATACACGTCTTCATGTTTAAATATTTTAACAAAAATCTTAGATACTTGTATAATATACTTAATGAGTATAATAAAGTACATTTTATTCGTTTGCAGAGTTCTATATTTACATCCACTTTCTTAGCTTTATTGGCCTATGATATGAATATGGTAGGTGTTACATGTGCTCTCATTGCATTTTACGCATTTTCGCTACATTATTACTTGTTAATGAGAGCACTATTGCCTGAAAATGAACTGGCTGATGAAGGGTTCTTGTCTCATGGGAAGCTCTTATACACAAAATTAACAGAGCTTTTTATAAAAGTGCGTCAAGGTGAGTCCTTACCCATAGAGACAGATCATTACTACATGGGCTTAAGCAACCTAAATATCACAAGATTTCGAGTAATTATTGCCATAAGCTGGTTATGTAACGGTTTAATAATTGGTGGTGTCACCGGTGTGCAATCTGTGCTGATTATAGTTTCATACATAGGGTTTATGACATTGATGAATGACTTGTTTAATCATATCCCTTCTTTTGATCTTTCATTGTCAGCTCTAAAAAAAGTAGGTTTCTCTTTACTTGTGGCAATATTTGCAGATTTATTTGCCATGCCATTATTTATAAATATCATCAGGCATTGCAGCTTAACGATGGTGGGGTATTTCGCGGTATGTGGAGTTATAGATCATTTCCGGCCTGATGATAGAGCCTTGAGTGCAAGTACTGAAAAGGTTTACTTGATTGATAGAATTGCTATGTTGCTATATATTAATACCATTATTATGGATCTACGCTTTCTTTCGGTATTTACCCCGTTAAGTGCCTACATGTTAAGTGTCTCTTCAGGTTTAGTCATGGGGGGCTTATACAAAGTAAATAAGAAGTCTGACTGTGTTGTTGATTCTGACTCTAGGGCTGGTACGGATTGTGGTCGTCGATGAATTTTAATGAGAAGTTTGTATTGAAGAGCTTTAAATGAGACACAAAACCTTTCAGTAAGTACCTTTTATAGCTTTTTGGTAATTTTGAAACTTGTTTCCCTTTTATAATCACTGAACGTGGTTTTTTATCAGGGTGAGCGAACCGGCACTTAATTCGAGACACATTTGTTCGAGGGGGTTCTTGTAATTCAACGAGTGCGTTTAATATGCTTGTTAATTCTGAGCTGCGAAATTGCCGTGATAAAATTGATTTTGTTTTTATAATTTCTTGTTCTAGACGAGAAATACTTTTAGGATGATAGATGCTGCACTCGATAAGGTGACAGAAAGGGACATAGCGCTGAACATCGTATCGAAGAGCACGCATGTGTTGGGAAAAATCACTGGTTATACGGTCGGTTTGAGTGAGTACAACAATAATGCCTTGATTTGTTGCAGCACTCATTTGCATCAGCTTTTTATCCTGATCAGTGATCCCAATGTCAGCTCGAATAAGAAATATCACCAGAGGACATTGTTTGATAGACTTGATTGCTTTAAGGACAGAGTCCTGCTCAATTTGCCCATCCATACTTTTCTTACGTCTTATTCCAGCTGTGTCAGTGAGCCATAAAACTTCATTGGCTATTGATATGGGCGTCTCAGATATGTCTCTGGTAGTGCCAGGGATATCTGAAACAATTCGATGATCTGATTTGAGAATACTGTTAATCAATGACGACTTTCCTGCATTGGGTTTGCCAATAAAACCAATACGAAAACGATCATCATCTATTTTTTTTTCAGCTGGAGCAAGGGTTGAAAGAAGCTTGTGTAGAGCATTGGACAGGATTTTAAATCCCATTTTACAACGAGATGACACGTGATAACTGTGTTCTATTCCACTACCATACATGTCAGGGTGGACACTGTCTTCTTTATGGTCCATCTTGTTTATGATAAGCCATAGGTGTTTAGGTGATACGACTCTTATTTGCTTGAGAATCAGATGGTCGAGTGTTGTTAATCCAGATTGGTTATCAACAACAAACAAGATGACGTCTGCTGAGTTAATGATTTGACGGCATTGAGCCATGCTTGTTTGATGGAGTGAAGATTGTTCTTTATCATTGTATCCTGCAGTATCAATAAAGCAGCATGGGAGGCCATTGAATTCAGTCCAAGCATAATGATTATCAAGAGTCGAGCCCATCGTTTCTGAGACTATTGCAGTATCGCGCTTTACGAATAGATTGAATAGACTGGATTTTCCGACATTGGGTCGGCCTATAATGAGTACTGTTGGATAATCGTTCATCGATTGTTTTTGATATTTTGATCAAGAAGCAGCTTCAAAAGTGGATCTTGTGTTGTTGAAATAGCAGATTTCCAAAGCTTGTTGGCTGTAGAGACTTGGTTATTATCAGCATGCTGGAGGCCAACTATCAGGTCAGCCAAAGGTGCAAGTGATGACTTCTTGAGTTTTTGGTGGCTTTGGATGATACATTTCTCAGAGTTGATCTCGTAGCACAAGGTCATCAGTCTTAATTCTATTAGTTCGGCAATAGTATGTGGGGGGTGTTGAGACAGTGACCAGTTCAGCCATTCGATACTTTCGTTGTATTTGCCTTGTTCTGATAAATACTTGCTTTCCCACAAGGCCATGATAAGGTGATTGCTTGAGTAGCTGAGCTTTTTATTTTCTTCAGCCATTATTGTTTGTTGTGCTCTGGAGCTGTGTAGGTATTGTTGGTATCTTTCAGCCTGAGTTTGTTCATATTTAAGGAATTGTTGACTTTGAATCTCTTTAGCAGAAATGACCGCGACAATGACTATAGCTAGCGTTAGAAGATAGCGCCAGTAAAGAATAATGTGCTGGTGTAACTTATCAAAAACAGTGAGGCTATTACTAGGGTTTTGTTTCATGTCTTGTCTCAATTTGTTGGAGAATGAAAGGTGCAAGCTTGTCATTTATTTCAATGATATGTTGACCAGGATGATCCATGTATTTTTTTGATTTAATGATGAGTTGATTGTCATCAATGCCGTCTGTTCCAGCAATCAAAATAATGTCAGTGCTTTCTTTTGCTGCTTTTTTAAGATGAGCTTTGAGACTGGTATTCTTATGTGAGAATGTTATTTTCCAATCAGGCAAAAGGTGTCGCAATTGTTGCAATAGATTCATGAGCTGGCTATTGGGTTTGCTTTGCAGGTTTATTGCCGTGATAGTTGGGCTGGTTTCTATAACAGGGGGAATTAAGGATATAAGCCGTTCCATACCGATAGAAAACCCAATAGCAGGTATATCATATGACGAAATTGATTTTGTCAGATGATCAAATCGACCACCAGCAGAAATAGCTGACTGTGATCCAAGTTTATTCGTTGTTATTTCAAAGACTAAGTTATTGTAGTAATCGAGTCCCCTGACGAGTTTGTTATTGACTATAAAGGGGATGTGTAATTCATTGAGTTGTTCACATACCGTATCAAATTGTTTTCGTTCATCTACATGGAGGCTGTTTGTGAGTAGGGGAGCTTCTTTGCAAATTAAAATTGTTTTTTCGACTTTAGAATCGAGTATACGGAGCGGGTTGGTATTGAGGCGTCTTTTAGAATCATCGTCAAGGTCATTATAATACTTTTGGAGATACTCAACTAAGTGACTCCGATAGGCGTTTCGTGTTTCAGGACCACCAAGAAAATTAATTTCGAGCTGTGTCTCTTTTACGCCAAGAGTGTCTAACAAAAACCTATTAAGTTGCAAAATCTCAATATCGGCAGTGATTTCTGAGTGACCAAACAATTCGATTCCGAACTGATGAAATTGCCGATAACGGCCTTTTTGAGGTCTTTCGTAGCGAAACATAGGTCCTTGATAATAGAACTTTGCGCTATCACGCGTTATCAAGTGGTGTTCCAGAGCAGCACGTACAATTCCAGCAGTTCCTTCGGGTCTGAGAGCTATTTGATCACCTTTTTGGTCTGCAAAACAATACATTTGCTTGCCAATTATATCTGATTCATCGCCAAGTTTTCTATAGACATCAAGGGCCTCGAGTACGGGGGTGCGAATTTCTTGATAACCAAACTGACGTGCGCATTGGCTTAATGTGGATTCTAGGTACTGCCATGTATGTATATCGGGATAAAAATAGTCAGACATGCCGCGAAGTGCTTTTTGATTGATAGAGCTCATAACAACACCTAGCTATCAAGAACAGTATGTTGATGGTGCACTGGTTTATCTGCAGCAATGTTGCTAATTTGAGCTTGTGCTGCTTTAGGAGCAGTCTCAGCTGTAATGGTCTTTTTATACAACCAGAAAGAGAGCAAAGAAATAGCTACGACTAGAACCCATTTAAAGTAGGAAGGCTTTGTGCGCTCATTAAGCGTGATTTGTGGAAGTTGCTTGAGTTGTGAATTAGCAGTTTGATATTGTTTAAAACAATCTTTGTATGGAGAAAAGGGGATAGAGAGAGTTTCGCAGAGCCTTCGCAAGTGGTTATAGTGATAGAAGTTAAGCTCGCTTGATAAACCATCTTCAAAACTTTCGATTAGTGAAGGGCGTATCTTTAGCATGTTTGCTAGACTTGTAAGCGATAAGTTGAGATTTTCTCTACTAGACTTAATTTCTTGACTCAATTTTTGCAAATTATTCATATCAAATAATAAGATGGACTCGCGATAAGTGTATCATGTATCAGAAAATGTGCAAGTAGTCTGTATGGGTTCAGATGCTTTGAGACAAAAAGGTCTCACGCTTAATACTGTCATAATACGCCATTGGTGTCACCATATATAACCCTACGTGTGGCGTTTCTGTGTTATATATGTTCCTATACTCTTCCAGTGCTTCACCTTATGTCACTTCAATCATGATGATGCTCCACATGGGTGGTGACTGTTTGAATAATATAGTTGAGATGGAAAAAGATGCTGTATTTAAAAGTTTGATACAAATGAATATTCCAAAACCTGTGAGCGTAGATGTGTGGTTGAGAACAATGGGGCAAAGGGGTGTGCGTCAGCTGGCAAATGTGAATACCAGGTTGCACCAAAGCATACTAGCAGATCAAAAAGAAGTGACGGGTCATATCGACGCGGCATTTTGCCGTGGGCATAAGAAAGAGGCACATTATAGTTACAAAGGCGAGAAAGGATACATGCCAATGGTGGCTCATATCGCAGAATCAGGTAGCGTGATAGCCACTGAGTTCCGAGAAGGTAGCAAGTCACCCTGTAGTTAAAACCTTGAATTTATCGAGCACTGTGAACAGAGTCTGCCAGAAGGTATTCGCATTACAAAGTTAAGGGCAGATAGCACGGGATATCAATCAAAGATATTGACTACTGCCATGAAAGAAAGATCAGATATGCTATCAGAGCCCTCATGCATCCGTCGCTCAGAAAGCAAATCGGTGAAGAACAGACTGAGAACCATTGGTGTGCAGAGATGGGATGCTCACAAGAATGTGGATACCATGAAAATGGTGCACTGCATGGTAGAATCAGAGCATGCCTTTACGTTGGTGGTCACAAGGACCCGGAAAGAAGGTCAAAGTGAGCTGGATCTTCATTATGAATAAGCAGTAGATTAGGTTCATATCGGTGAATATGTGTACAGGGCAGTCGCTACAAACCATGAAAGCATGAACAGCAGCGAAGTGTTCCACTGGTACAACCAAAGAGCCGAGCACTCAGGGAATCGAATCAAGGAATTTAAACTAGATTTTGGAGCGGAAAAACTACCTTGTGGTCAGTTCGATACTAATGCGCTGTACTTAGCCATCTGTGTACTCGCCTATAATTTACTAGTGATACTGAAAAGAGTTTTGCCACGTAATTTAGGAAATATTGGAATGAAAAAATCCGCTTAGTCGTCTATGCTATAGTGGGGAAAATAGTGACTCATGAGCGAATATTTTACCTAAAGATATCTAAATATCATGCAAAGATACATGACTAAACAAGACTAAATATCAGTAAGTTAAACATATAAGAATAAATAAGCATTAAAGTCGCCTTGCGTGTACTGTATGTGCTCATGAAAAAAAGCACATAAAAACAGATAAACAGAAAGTCGATTTAGGAGCTAAAATGAAAAAATGAGCTCAGATTTTAATTTTGAGAGGTTCTCAGGAGCGGTTTTTGGGATATCCAGAGTTCTATCTAAAAATCTTACTATTGTAATTTATATGTCCTATCGGATGGTATGCTTTTATATA
>CAZMRQ010000020.1:0-25503 GCA_964568795.1 uncultured Gammaproteobacteria bacterium
CATCCATCCATCCATCCATCCATCCATCCATCCATCCATCCATCCATCCATCCAACTAATTATTGTTCCTGTTATATTGGCTTTCTAGTGTATTGAACACTCCAATAGCTTACCTATGTCCCTCATCTTGGCATGATCTATGCACTCTCGACAAAGACAATGTTTATTTCTTTGGTGGCATATGCTAACAACCCTGTCAAATGGCTTATTTCACACTGACAGTTTTTTCTGTTACTTCCTAGATAAGGCCGATTCTTTTTTAATCCCTCATTTTAGACGTTTACTGCTACGAGAACTCCACCAATTTCTCTTGGCATGTCCTTGTCTTACAGTAACTTTTCCTTTTTCATGTTGTAATCCAAGGTCCGGCATTTCTTGATTTAATTTTTTAATCAAGCTATTAAATTTTTCTCTATCTTGCGGTTGTTCAGATTCATTTTTTTTACGCTCCCATCGTAGTTCAGAACTAGCATACTGATCAACAATCTTATCTTCTTTATCTTTGTCTAATTGTATCAACCCATTTTTATCAGCCTTCAATAGAGCTTTGTGTAATGTTATTAGAGTAGGCTGTTTGTTACTTCTGAAGAATTCACGGAATTTTTCCCATGGCTTCCAACGGCTTTTTTTTTCTTTAATTTGTTTGATCTTTTCTCTCAAATTCTGTTTATTAGCTTCAAGACTAGGATTCATCTGATCAGTTATTTCTGACAGTTGTGTCTTAAGATATGGGCCAATTTTACCGACAACCTTTTCAAAATCATCACTGGATTCAAGACCAGTTTTGTCATAGAGAATTTGATTAATGACATGAGATCTTTCTAGTTTAAGCTTCGTAATTCCGTCTGCCTGGGAACCTTCATCCAATTCTTTTATAGCATCATCTTTCAACTTAATTGTTATTAGAAAATTCAATAGTTTATCGAGTTCTTCAGGAACTTTTTGTATAATTTTTTGTTTTTTCAGCATGTGGATAAGGTATTTTGCTGCTAGTGGGTTATTATTAGATAGATCCTGTAAGATCATACCAGCTTCTAGTAGATACTCTCCTTCTTTTTTAGGATTTCCTTTCAACTTCTTGATCTTATCCAATGCGTTATAAGCTTCCTTCAAAGAACTGATTACATCAACCACTCTACCATCTATGCTTTTGTTTATGATTTTTTGTTTTTTCAGCATGTGGATAAGGTATTTTGCTGCTAGTGGGTCATTATTAGATAGCTCCTGTAAGATCTTACCAGCTTCTAGTAGATACTCTCCTTTTTTTTCCAGATTTTCTTTCAACTTCTTGATCTTTCTGCATGCATCATGAGCTTTCTGCAAAGAACTGATTGCATCAATCATGCTACCTTTTATGATTTCATTTAAACCTGTCAATTCGTACACGCCTTGCTCCACTACTGCTCTAATATCCCCATCTATCATCTGGAAAGAGTCTCTTGCTTCTATTCGTTCTTTTTCAGGTAGTTTCTTTAAGAATTCACCGGCTTTTAGTAGACTTTTACCTGCAACTCTCAGGTCTTTAAAATCAAACAACCCCTTGAACTTGTTGATTATTTCTTTATATTTCTCCTGTTTTTCTTTTTTATAAAGCTCTATCTTTTGTCTCAATGCTTTTTTTAAATCCTCTACTGCATAGCGCATTGCAGTTACTGCTGCCTCACTGTTACCTCCTATCTCATTTAAAGAGCTGAAATTACCTTTTAAGCCAGTGATATTTCCAAGAAAATCTGAGACTATTTTTCTCACTTCTGCTGGCTTTTTAGGATGATTGTCATACATACTTTGGTTGAGCACTATCATATCTTCAAGACATCTATCTAAATTTCTATATTTAAGAAGTAATTCTTCTATATCCTTCTGTTGCTGCTCTAACGTAGCCATACTCAACCTTATCGTTCACTTGCTCTTTCATAGTAAATATAATCTATTTTGTATTCTCTGTGACTTTTTATTCTATTTCTGTCGATTTATCATGCAACTACCGTCTCAATAGAATTGTGTAAACCCACCTTTATTGAAACTTCATTCGGTGAATACACGTTAAAATAACCCTTCAAGGAGATTAGAGACTTTTATTGTACAAAAAGCTTGAAAATACATAGAAAGTGTTGTATTGTCGATATTACAGCGCGGGGTGGAGCAGTCTGGCAGCTCGTTGGGCTCATAACCCGAAGGTCGTAGGTTCAAATCCTACCCCCGCAACCAAATTATAAAAAAGCCCCTACATGGGGTTTTTTTTATGGGAGAAAACATTATGGCTCATCAGCAAATGCATGATGTCATCGCAAGCGCCGTTGCAGCTTGCGGCCATACCCTGTACGCATGTTTTCAAACCCAAGAGTCCAAAGGCACTCTTTATGTCCTTATAGATGATAGCTCAGGACTCACTCTTGGCGATTGTGTCACTATCACCGAGCAAATTGAAGAAGCGTTCATTCAAAATGACATCAATCGTGACCACATTAATATTGAAGTGGCATCACCCGGACTTGATAGACCACTGTTCACTGTCCAACACTACAAAGCTGTTATAGGACATAAAATTAAAATAAAACTTGATCAGCCCATCGAAGAAACAAGACAAAAACACATCACAGGTCAGCTCATCAATGCAACTGATGAGGGCATCGAGCTTATTATTGAGAAAGACTTTTCCCAAAGTTTTCCATATGATAATATACTCAAAGCTCAAACAGTTGACCTTAGCACAAGCAGGAGGAATACATGAATAAAGAAATGATCAATGCTGTTGACTCAGTAGCAAAACAAAAAGAGATATCACCCGATACTATTTTTCATGCACTCGAAGAATCTCTCGGTGCAGTCATTACCAAACAAATCAGTCCTGTTGATCAACCTGCTAGCATTGAAGTTCGCATTGATAGAGAAAGTGGCGAAACTGTGATATCACGTAGCTGGGAGATCGTCGATGACGATCACCAAGAAATCAATCCTTCTGCCCACGTTTCTCTCACAGAAGCGTTAAAGGACTATGATGAAGTCACGGTTGGTGATCGAATAGAAGAAAAGTTAGAAAGTGAAAAGTTTTCTCGTATTTCGTATCATCAAGCCAAACAAGTACTGACACGTATCGTCAGAGATGCAAAACGAGTAAAACTGGCCGAATCCTACCGTTCAGACATAGGGAAGATCATTAATGGCAAGGTCAAAGGTGTCACCCGTGATGCCATTCGTGTTGAAGTCACCGAGGAAGTTGATGGCTTGCTGCCAAGGAAGAACCTCATTGATAGAGAAATATTTCGTGTCAATGATAGAATTTGTGCATTGCTATGTGATGTCTCAGCTGAAAAAGGCGCATTACTACAGCTAAGCCGCACCCATCCTCAACTCGTCTCAGAACTGTTTCGTATTGAAGTCCCAGAAATTGCTGATGGGACTATTCAAGTGAAGGGTTGCTCACGCGATCCTGGTTCGCGTGCAAAAATGGCTGTCAAAACCAATGATAGTCGAATTGACCCCATTGGCGCCTGCATAGGAATGAGAGGATCCCGTGTCCAAGCAGTCACAAACGAACTTCACGGTGAACGCATTGATATCATCCTATGGGACGATGACCCCGCACAACTAGCTATCAAAGCGCTTGCTCCAGCAAAAATAAAGTCCATCGCCGTAAACGAAGAAGATCATACAATGGATATCGCCGTTGAGGAAGAACAGATAGCCCAAGTCATAGGTCGCAATGGTCAAAACATTCTTTTAGCTAGCCAACTAGTTGGCTGGGAACTCAATATAATGAATGAACAGGACATTCAGCAAAAGACTGAAACCCGCCAAAGACTCATTCGTACGCTGCTTATTGAATCATTGGAAATCGATGAAGACATTGCCAATATCTTTATTCGCGAGAACTTCAGCAGCATTGAAGATATTGCGGGCTCACGAATTGTTGACCTAGCTCAAATAGAAGAATTTGATGAAGATATTTCTGAAGCTCTCATTGAGAGGGCTAAACAGTCATTAGTGTCTCAAGCTATTACGGGGGAACAACAACAACTCAGTGATTTGTATCGCATCCCTGGAATAACTGCAGATATAGCCAATGATCTCATTGAAAGCAATATCAAAACTGTTGACGATCTTGCTGAATTAGCTACTGATGAATTGCTAGAGATTCATCAAATGGAAGAAGAGCTAGCCGGCAAGCTCATTATGGCTGCCAGAGCAAACTGGTTTAATAAGAATGAAAGCGAGTAAGCATGACTAAAACCCACACACTACATGATATATCTCTTGCCACAGGCATAGACATCCAGGAGTTAGAACAAAAACTAGCTGATAAAGGCATCGAATTTGCAGGTTCCTCCAATCCGCTTTCGCCTGAAGCCATTAAAGCCTTATCAGGAAAAACGGAAAAAAGCCCCAAGCTCACATTAAGCATGAAAGGGAAGTTATCACTGAAGCCTAAAAGAGAAACACTGGAAAAACCCAAGATCCCTGAAGACCTGCCTAAACCAGCTCAAAAAGCGCAGAACACTGAGCCTACAAAAGCAGTTGAGCCCAAGCCTGTAGCAAAACCAAAACCAGTCGAACCTGTAAAGCCTGTGCATAAACCCAGCCCGTCTATTAACATAAACCCTGCTGATGAAGACAAGAAAGAACAACAAAATAAAGCAGCTAAGCATAAAAAAGAAGAGCCGCGGAAACGAAATCGCCATATCGTAGTTGAATACGATGAGAACAACGAAGTAGCTGTGGCTGAATCAAACCAAAGACGGCCACGTCGGCAAAAAAAGAGATCTGCACCAAGCAAGCCTACCGCAGTCACTTTCTATGATGGCATGACACTTAATGAACTAGCTAGAGAAATAAAAACTCCGTCTCGAATACTCATCAATCAATGCATCAAACTAGGCAAAATGATTAGCGCTAATCAAGTCATCGACTTTGAAACTGCAGAGCTCATTACTGCTGAATTTGATATTGAATGCACTATGAACGAAGCAAAAGAGCTAACACCCCAGATTGATGATGATATGTACCCTCCTGCCCCAAGAGCACCTGTTGTGACAATCATGGGTCATGTCGACCATGGGAAAACAACCCTTCTCGACTTCCTTAGAAAGTCAACTATTACCCAAGGCGAAGCTGGTGGAATCACACAACACATCGGCGCTTATCAAGTACAAACAGAAAAAGGAAATATCACTTTTATCGACACTCCTGGCCATGCTGCATTCACAGCCATGCGGGCTCATGGGGCTAATGTCACTGACATCGTTATTTTGGTCATTGCGGCTGATGATGGAATCATGCCACAAACAATCGAAGCTATCGAGCATGCTAAAGCTGCAGAGGCACCTATTCTTGTTGCTGTTACAAAAATGGACAAACCTGAAGCGAATATTGAAGAAATCAAGTCACAATGCTCCCAGCATAATTTAGTTCCTGAAGACTGGGGCGGTGATACAATGATCCTGCCTATTTCAGCTAAAACTGGTGATGGAATCTCCTCTCTCCTTGACAGTATTTTACTGCAATCAGAAATGATGGAACTGACTGCCTCTGCTGAGGGCGTATGCACTGGAACTGTCCTCGAGGCTAAATTAGATAAGCATGCAGGCCCATCAGCCACAGTACTCATACAATCAGGTGCTTTAGCTATTGGCGACATTACCGTTGTCGGGCATACCTACGGAAAAGTCCGAAGGATGCTCAATGACCATGGCAAAAGCATCACCTCCGTATTGCCCTCTGTGCCTATAGAGCTTTATGGCTTACAAGCCACGCCCGAGCCTGGAGATCAGCTGATCACCGTTGCTCATGAGAAATTAGCTAGAACGATTACCGAAGAAAAACAAGCTCAAAGACTGCGCGCACAACTCGAGCCCACAAAGCAACAATCACTTGAGGACTTATTTGCAGATGTCAAACAGCGTGATCACGCCACGCTCAACATTATTATCAAAACAGATACCCAAGGATCTTTAGTTGCTATACGTTCGTCCATAGAAAAAATTGATTTTGAGGAAATAAATCTAAAAATTATTTATGGCGGCGTTGGGGCCATCAACCTTTCTGATGTGCAATTAGCTAAGCCAAATAACGCCTTACTTATAGGCTTTAATGTTCGAGCTGATAACCAAGCTAAAAAAGATCTCGAGAAGGACCAGATCCAAGTATACTACTTCAGCATCATCTACGAGCTGATTCAACGCATTAAAGTAGCCATGGTTGGTCTTGCTGGACCTCAGTATGAAGAAGACATCATTGGCCTTGCTGAAGTTCGCAATATCTTTAAGTCATCTAAGTTTGGCTCTGCTGCAGGCTGTTTGGTCCTTGATGGACAAATGCAGCGACGCGCTAAAATCCGTGTGCTACGTGATCATAAAGTCATCTTTACGGGTGAATTAAACTCACTGCGTCGATTCACACAAGATGTTGAAGAAGTCCGTAAAGACACAGAATGCGGGCTAGGCATAAAAGACTATAATGACATTCGTGTCAACGATCAGATCGAAGCCTATGTTGAAGTAGAAAAGAATTATGACCCAAGCGATATATAAATTCCCTGAAAGCAACCGACGGCTTGAAAAATTAATATCACGAGTAGAGCGCATTATTCTCACCACTATAAGTCAGCAGGGCTTGCAAGGTTTGCTACAGAAATGTTCACTAACCAGTATCTACATCAGTCCAGATTTGTCTGCAGCCAAAATAGGCTTGTGGGGCGAGAATGACATTGAGTCAATTGTCGAGCGCTTGAATAACGAGAAGAAGCTCTTCAATAAAGCGCTCACTCAACTAGGCACTAAAAGAACTCCTAAATGTTTTTTTTATATCGATGCAGACCACCCTAAGCATTTAGCTTTGCAAGCATCACTTGACAAACCAAACAATGATTAACACTCAATGAATCCAGGCATCCTACTGATTGACAAGCCACAAGGGCTGACATCTTTTGCACTAATCCGTCATCTACGACGCGTGACCAAAAGCCGGTCTTTTGGCCATACAGGCACTCTTGACCCTCTTGCAACAGGAATGCTGCCTATTCTCTGTGGCTCAAGCACCCGGTTTGCCTCCTATATCCAGAGCCAAAGCAAGAGGTACACGGCCACCATACAGTTTGGCCAGGCCACAGACACGGATGACAGTGATGGGCAAATCACAGACACCAGCAGCCATCAAATCAATGAAGCAGCCCTATGCCAAGCCTGTCAGCATTTTCTCGGCACATACATGCAAAAACCACCTCTGGCTGCAGCCATTAAAGTCAATGGGAAAAAGCTATACGAATATCTCCGAAAAAATGAGCCACCGCCCAAAATCCCATACCGCAAGGTGACACTCACAGAGATAACGCTCATATCTTTTGACCCCACCACACAGACAGCCACTATTGAAGTTGAATGCGGCTCTGGCACCTATATACGCGCCTTAGCTAGAGACATAGGCCTATTCTGCAATACCTATGGCCACATCACAGCCTTAAGACGCTTATGGGTCACACCGTTTCATGGGCATCCCATAATACCACTATCGCGCTTAACAACAATTGAAGAAATCAATAGCCACATCACCCCTGTCATTGATGCATTCTCAGCACACCCGTATGACTTAGGCAAAGACGAACTGCAAGCACTCGTATTTGGGCAACTCATCCACAAAGAGCACCCTGATCAGGAGATTGTCCCACTGCGTTACCAGGAACACTTTGTTGGACTGGGTAGATGGCAAGAAAACATCCTGACAAGCAGACGCCTGTATCCACAGCTTGAATCCTATCTCAAAAGCTAGGGAAGCTCATAAAAAAAGATAAAATAACTGCATAGCTTTTTGTCATTTGACAATTAACATAAAATTCAATACAATATGCATAGAATAAGAAAACAATTTAATTATTATACCGACAAGATATATTTAAACTAAACATGATGAAAGGAGGAAAAGAAAGATGCCTGATTACCCAAAAAACCTCACTGATTTTATAAGATTTTGCCAGAATACAGACAACATCACTGAGGTCTCAACGGAAGGTCTCTGCTGTGGAACTTTCTGTGTGAGCGCCCTTTTAGTAGAGAGAATTATTGCTGGAACAATTGACAAACGCCATTTAGACAGCATATTACAACTCATCAACAAAAAATATCAAATGAGTCTAACTGCACCTGAGCTTATTAGTGCAGCGAAACAACTCAGCACATTTGATGATAGAGCATACTTCCTACGTGATCCATTACTCCAATGGCTACAAGATGCTAAAAACATAGATCTACAAGACGGAAATTCTCTGACCCCTAATCAAGTTGCTTTCTATGGTCAAGAATTTGGCTTTGAAGTATATAACATCATACCACCCAAGCATATAAATGACCCTATAGTGGAAGCTGTCCATCAGATTGAACTTGTAAGACCACAGGGTGAGGATGATAGCGCTCTAACATCCCTAAACGGTATTAACCCGAATGATCTCTTCATGGTTTATAAAGCACCCAGTGCCGCCGATGCTGCCATTGATGCTGTTGGGCACTTCAATCGTCTACTCCTTAATAATGAAAATCAACGCCAGGAATACGCGCATCTTGCTCGTGTAGTATTAAGTCAAATAGCACAAAATGGAAGAACCACTCTGAATAAAATTGATAGTAACAATGTCATAGGGTCTGTGAAAGCACTGCTCACCACTGCCCAGCAAGAGTATCAGCCAAAAAAAGATCTCGCCGATGAAATCAGAAGCAAACTGGATACAACTGAAGATGAGATTAACCCTGAGATCAAAACAAAAATTAATGCTTACCTTGATAATTTTGAATTTGACGGCCTGGCGAAGTACCTGAAAAGCAATAAAGAAAATGTCACTAAGATCATTGCCCATGCATTTATGCAAATTATTAAATTAATCAAACACTTCTACGACAAGTATTTATTAGGCCAGTCTACCACTGACCCCGATTATTCTCTCTTTAAACCACCAAGTAAGTTAGAGCAGCGCCTAATAGACTGTATCAATAATCCACAGCGTCTGCGTCGGCAGTAATCATTCCACTGAACGGTCATACCTCAGTTTTGCATACATAGACTCACCGTCCACCTCATGCCCATGCAGAATTATGCTTGCAAGAGCTTGATATATTGGCTTTTTACAGATGCATCTTGAGACAGAAAATGCTGTCGCACTAGTCAACGCACACGGCAAAGCCAACTGAGTTTGCCCTGTCATCTCAAGAACAATAACAAAACAGGTGATGGGTGATTGCACGACTCCTGAGAAATAAGCAATCATGGCTAAAATCATCACTGTGTTTATAGACAAATCTGGACTCCACACAGCCAAGACAGCATGGCATGACTGACCCATAGCCGCTCCCACAGCTAAAGCTGGGTCGAAGAGACCACCCGGAACCAAACTCACCAATGAGACAAAGCTCGCTGCTGCTTTAGCAAGTGGGTACCATAAAGGATAGTGATGCCCAGCAGTTAACATAGTTGAAGCTTCATGAAAGCCACTGCCTAAGGAAAGACCCTTCGTTAAGAAAGACAACAGGGACAATATGACACCCGCAGACACACCACAGAGAATATAGCGTCCAGAATATTTAAAAGTCAGTGATTCAACCGTCTTCACGACTAATGCAGCAAAGCCACCACCCAAAGCGCCACAAAAAACTGCAATAATAGGCAGGACCCACCAATCTTTCCAATCAAAACTAGCAGGGATGTTGCCATAAAAAAGGTAATTTCCCAACCACAGAACTCCCACAACACATGCCAGAACAACACTGCGAATGACACATGATAAATTTTGCTTATCAAGTGCTGTGCCGATCTCTTCAAATGCAAAAATCATGCCCGCTATAGGCGCATTAAACGCCGCAGCAATGCCTGCTCCACCACCGGCAATAATAAAGCCACGTTTTTCAAGCCATGGCGGACATTTCACCATGCTTGTTGTCATAATCATCAAACACGCCGCCACATGCACTGACGGCCCTTCTCGACCTACAGTCGCGCCCGAGATAATTATTAGAAGCAATATTAAAATCTTTCCAAAAGCAATTTTCAAAGACAGCAACTTGTCTTTCGTACTGCTAGATGTCACCCACAAAGCAGCAATGGCTTGAGGAATCCCTGTCCCCCCAGCACCGGGGAAATATCTATTTTGCAACATCAGTGCCACTGGAAAAGTCAGTAAAAGCTGGAAACTTACAACGATCAATACAGACTGCTCACCCCAGTTTTCTGTCAGCCAGTGGTGCCACATAGACCTGATTAATTCGAACTCATAGAACAGCAATGCGACTAACCCTGCAACTATGGCCAAAGCCGATGAAAGAACAACGGCCACTGAACCGCCATCTATCTTGCTAGCAATGTGTTGAAACATACATTAAATCCATCTAATCTGAAAGTTATATTACCTGTACCGGATGAAGATTACAATGACCTCACATAACAATGAACTGAAGTAGATAATGGTTATATAAAAGTAGATAAAAGACTTGTCTTTCGCTGCCTTAGCATATATATTGGGCTTATTTAATAAGAGGTAAAGAAGTGGCACTTGCAAAAAACGAAGTAGAAGCAATTGTAAACAAATTCGGCCAAGGGGCCCAAGATACTGGCGCAACAGAAGTCCAGATAGCGTTATTCACAGCTGACATCAAGAAACTCATTGGGCATTTAAAAGAAAACCCAAAAGACTTCCACACACAACGTGGCCTTCTTAGGAAAGTCAAAAACAGAGAGAAATTTCTCAATTATTTATTTCGTAAAGACAGAGATAGCTATAAGCATGTCATCAAAGAACTAAGCATCAGAGACAAAAGGAAAGCATCATGAAAGAATTAACAACACAAATACCGCTAGGTCAAGAATCTATTGAGCTAAGCATCAATTACATCGCAAAACTGACTGAATCAAGCGTTCTAGTCACACAAGGTGAGACTAAGATACTTGTCACGATAGCACACGTGCCACAAAAAGAAAAACGCGATTTCTTCCCACTGTCAGTCCACTATGTTGAGAAACACTATGCTACAGCAAAAATACCAGGTGGATTCACCCGGCGTGAAGCACGTCCTTCAGACCGTGAAGTCCTGACATCCCGTCTCATTGACCGTTCAATAAGACCTCTTTTCCCTGATAGTTTCTCTGAAGAAGTACAAATCATCTGTACTGTCATGTCGCTTAACCCGCAACACCAACCAGATATACTCTCAATTATTGGTACATCTGCAGCTTTAAATTTATCAAGTCTTCCATTTAATAATGTCTTGGCCGCTATCCGTGTCAGTGAAGGGACTGATGGATTTATTAGCAACCACCCACCCCTTGAAAACAACAACCTCGATTTAGTAGTGGCTGGGCTTAAGGACAGCATCATGATGGTCGAAGCAGGTGCTCAAGAATACACTGAAAATCAAATGGGCGATGCACTTGAATATGCCCAAGAACAATTACGCCCTACAATTGAATCACTTGAATCATGGGTCAAAGAACATGCTCAAGAAAAAATTCAAGTCACAGAACCCGATCACAGCTCTGCTTTTTCCTGGGTCCAAGAAAATCATCAAAGCGCTCTAAATGATGCACTTAAAATTGAAGCAAAGGCTGCCAGAGATGAGGCTATCAGCTCCATCAAAGCCAGTGTACTTGAAAGTTTATCTACACAAGAACAATTCAATGACCATGCAGAATCATTTGAAGAAATTATTCAAAACTTTGTACGTCATAACATGCGTCACATGATTATCAGCCAAGACCGACGTGTCGATGGCCGTGATTCTAAGACTGTTCGACCTATCACCATAGACACTGACTTCTTCACACCTGGGTATGGCCCACATGGTGGCGTCGTATTCACGCGCGGTGAAACACAAGCAATCGTAACGACTACACTAGGCTCAGAACGCGATGCACAACTCCTTGACCTCACTGTTGGTGAGAGCAAACAACGGTTTATGCTGCACTACAACTTCCCTCCATTCTGTGTTGGTGAAACAGGCATGCTAGCAACAAAACGCCGTGAAATTGGTCATGGGTGCCTTGCAAGGAAAGCGCTTCTGCCTATGCTTCCAAATGACGACAGTTTCCCCTATACCATACGTATTGTCTCTGAAATCACTGAATCCAATGGTTCAAGCTCTATGGCAACAACATGCGGCGCTTCTCTGTCACTCATGCTTGCTGGTGTGCCACTGAGAAAACCCATTGCTGGTGTTGCACTTGGTCTTATCAAAGAAGCCGACCAGTGTGTTGTCCTCACTGACATCCTTGGAATGGAAGACTTCCTCGGTGACATGGACTTTAAAGTAGCTGGTTCAGACACAGGAATCACTGCCTTGCAAATGGATATAAAAATAAAAGGCATATCCACCGAAATACTGAAGAAAGCCCTGCATCAAGCAAAAGAAGGCCGATTGCATATCTTGGGACTCATGAATGAAGCTGTTCCTGCAAGCAAAGACCTTGCCATACATGCACCACAAATGCGTACTCTGACAATCAATCCTGCTAAAATTAAGGACGTGATTGGCAAAGGCGGCTCTGTCATCAAAAGCATCTGTGAAACATATGATGTCACTATCGATATCACAGACGATGGAGCAGTGAAAGTGTTCGGGCAGTCTCGCACTTCTTTGCAAGAGGCTATTGATCATATCCTAAACATCACTAAAGATATTGAGGTCGGTGATATTATGGTTGGCAAGATCGTCAAGATCATGGAATTTGGTGCTTTCATTAACCTGAAGCCTGGCAAAGATGGTTTCTTACACATCTCTGAGATCAAGAAAGAACGCGTTGAAAACATCAATGATGAACTTGAGCAAGGGCAAACCGTCACAGCCAAGGTCGTTAATATTGATCAGCAGAATCGCATCAAACTCACAATGAAAGATGTTGAAAATATTCAATAAGTCAAATGTGTCAATTGCGTCGTAAGTCTAAGGTCAGTGAGTTTTTCCAAGGACTTGCGCGTTTTGCTGTCACCTCTTTTTCAAAGATACTCAAGCTAGGTCCGCATCCAATTGTCAGGCATGTACTGTCTACACTCATCGGAACTACTTTCTTTATTCAGCCTACCCCTGCAACTTTAGCACTGCTCACTACTTTCTGCATAGTTCTTGCACAACTGCTCCAACTGATCACAACTAAGCTGCGTTTTAACCCTGACTCCATAGACACTGTAGACCAATCTTTTTCTCCAGAGAACAAACAGATCGGTCTCATACGTTACTTACACGTCAATTACGAAAAATATAAAAAACAAGACGTGTGGTATTTCCTACAAGCACAAATGATGAGTGATTTCATGGCCTGGTGGCAAATTTGCCAGCAGATTCTAGTGGCTTATTTAAGTGCTATCAACCCACTTATGACACAAGTTTGTCTAATAGTAATCATTGTTAGCGCCCTAGTCATGACTCAAAAAACACGGAATTCATTCTACGAAGATGCCTTTAATAGCCAACATTCTCTCATTAACAAGCTCAATGCGCGCATATCAGCCACTCACCCGCAAGTCCAACCTATTAACCCAGTTTCAGCATATGAGCACCTCATTTTCACTATTTCACATTTAATAATCCAATTTACAGCCCTGAACCTCCGTACGGTGACCACACTACTGAAGCCTGTCTTTTTTTACTGCATATCCGCCAGCACATCTCCTGTTGCTATTGGCATCCTTGCGCTTGGCTGTTTTTTTGCCTTTAATAAAAATTTTCTATACAAACTAGCTCAAGGAATTATTTCCCTGATATGCGGTGTTGCCACTACCGCTACAGCAATGCATCTCATCCATCACCACTTACTTATGGCAACTAATTTACTTAAGTACAATAGTTTACTATTTTTCGCTATTCCTGCACTTCGTGCAGCAGCTATCGTTTCAGGTTACTGCTACAGCCGCAGCTACTATCAATATTTAAGGCGAAGCTCCGTTTTAGCTGATATTGCTAAGCAGCTACCCACTAGCCAAGCAACTTGAAATAAGCTAAAATGTCCACACTTTTATAAAGGGGTAACAGATGAGTCAATCAAAAACAGAAGCCGTACTTGAAACCGCCAACCGTCTTCATGAGACTATGCAAAAAGCTCAACAAGAAATGGAAGTGAAACACTACCATGGCTCAGCCCATGGGATAGACATCACGCTTAATGGGCGTTACGAAATAGTCTCATTGCATGTCTCTGAGCAACTGCGTCAGCAACCACCACCGGAAATGTCCCATTCAATCCAATCTGCTTTCCATCAAGCATTGTCAAATATAAGAGAAGCTGCAACATCTCAGCTGACTGAGTTATCTAAGCAATTCTCAAACCAACTATCAGACACTTCATCCTCATGAACCCGCTAAAAAAACTTATTGATCAGTTACAAATCCTACCTGGTGTTGGACTGAGAACAGCACAAAAATACGCTGTTCATTTGCTAGAAAAAAAAAGCAAACAAGGCATTCAACTAGGCGAAACTATCACTGAAACATTAGCACAAATCTGTTACTGCCCTCAGTGCCACTTCTTTAGTGGGAATCAAAAAAGTCTTTGCGAGCATTGCTCAAACAACCATAGAAACCACCATCAAGTGTTAGTTCTTCATCATGCCCTTGATGTTTTTCAAATAGAGAAAATACAAGCATACAATGGCATATACCACGTCTTGGGAGGACAGCTATCGCCCATAGACCGCATAGGCCCTGAACACTTAACCGTTGACAAACTATTCCATCGACTTTCACAGGGACAAGTGAAAGAAATTATCATGGGGACCAATGCCACCATTCAAGGTGAGGCCACTGCACATTACATTGCACAAAAATCAAAAAAAATATGCCCTACTATCCATATCACCCGTCTGGCATCTGGGGTTCCTCTGGGAAGTGAACTCGAATATATCGATGCCCACACATTATCCTACGCACTTGGAGAGAGACAGTCGTATGAACACTGTGACTGAGCATCAATTGCTTCAACAGCTTGGCAGGTGCACAAGCATGACTAAATGGTTGGTTTTTCATTCAAAATTAATTGTGATGGGCCAACAAATAGAGCATAATAGAAAAACAAGTCAAATATATCTGCAGCTGATTGCATCACATTGCCATCACCCTCAACCAACTAAAGAGATCCTCTATATTGTTCAAGACTATCTTTGGAACCAGCTCTCTAGCTCTGCGCAACAAGAGAGCTCTTGGATGCAATGGTGGAATTCTAGGCAAAGTTTGCCACCAGGGAGAAGTCACGAAATGATCGAAAATCTTCAACGCATATCACCTATGGCCTACCGCATCGTATCTCTTTATCAAGCACAAAGCAGTCAGGTTGAATTATGCAACAGTTAACCTACCTTCTTAAGGATAGCTGGCAACCACGCCTATTAGTTGCCATGATTTTATTAATCCACTACCTTCCTTACAAATGGCTCCCTGCCCATGTTGCACTTATGGCCTTGATTATTTATTGGTTCATTCATAAACTTACCCGACAACCCAGCATACCGACTAGCCTACACGAAATCTTGCACATTATTAGCAAAGACCACCATACCTCTCTGACAATAAATATGCGACTATCACAGAACCACGTTTTTGAATTCGATACAGCAAGCTATATCTACTGCAATGACCAATATGATATTCGCTATCAGGGCTATGGAAAGCATAGGCTTCTTGAACTTGGTCCGCGTGCCCTAACCCAACAAAGCCATAGCCTTTCTTTTTTTGTACTCTTGCTACAGGCTATTCCGCTATCTCGTTTCCAACAACTGATCATCTCAGTTAATCAGCAGATTTTATCGACTGACATGCCAATAGAATTTCTATCGCCCTTCTTTCAAAGTCTGAAAAATCGATATCGCCGAATACCTTATGATATTTTTGTTCACGGATCTCTCGCCTTGCCTAAAGGCAAGAAAAACATAATTCATGACTTAAAGCATCTTCAACATAGCACACAATACTGCCAATTACTTAAAGAACATATTGAAAGCACAATCAATCAAATATCCACTGAGCCACACGCCAAAACCCATCATGATATTCTAGACTGGCATCACATAATCGAGCCGCTCCAATCGTTGGTGCAAAAAGTACAAATCCATAAGACATTTGTGCTAAAACACCTCCTCATCACGCGCCAAACCATATCTTGGAGCAATCACTTACCCGAAGCAAACAGCCCCCTCAATAAGGCAGTTCTTTGGAACTATGTTTTGCTCAGCACATTAATTGGATGTGTTCTTTGGCAATGGTCACAATCCGTTAAAACCCACCAACAACTTAGCTCATCTATCTCACAACAACAAAGTCAACTTCAACAGAAAAGACAAACCATGAAACCCAATTACTCTATTGAGAAACTGCTACAGCATGCACGGCACTATGCACATCTGTCTGTAGCAACAGATAAAAATGCCAATGAAGCATTTTGGCCAAAAAGCACTGTGATCGACCAATTGAACTTTCGTTCTGAAGAAGAAATCTTACAAAAACTCGATAACCTTTATCCCAAACCAGATATTCTGAAAATCAATAAATTTTCAGAGTTTGAGATGCACGAGAAACAATTTAAGGATTGGGCAACTGACTACTGTCTCTGGCAAATATGGCCACAAGAGCCTGATCTATTATCTCAATGTATTGAAAACAAGACAGCACATACTGAACAAAAATGGTTGAAAAAGAGCTTGGATTTATTGCTCACACGCTTATTGCCTGATTCGCTTAACAGTGCCCATTCTGAGAGGATTAAAGCTGCTATTGAAACATGGCTTGAACAAAAATCACCTTCAACGCCTATTCATCAGCATCTGCCTATGCTGATTCATATAGCCTCTAAGCATAAGTCACAAGAAGAACTCACACGAATTAGTCAACTGTCTGAGATTTTAAGCCATATTGAAAATAGCAGAACATGGGCTCAGCTTCAACACCTTAAAGCAGCTTTGGATAATGATAAGATACAACTTGAACTTCCCAAGGCAATGAATACTATTGATGAGACAATGAGCAATCAAGTGGCTACTCGTCAAGAATTCTTTCACACGAAGCTCGTCTGGGAGGCTGTGAATACTTCCTGGAAAAAAGATGTGCTGCCTAAATACCAGCAAATCAAAGCATGCTATCCCTTCAACCTCAAATCAACCATAGATTGCAGTGAAACTCTCCTACGGGACTTCTTCAGGGTCAATGGCACACTAGACATGTTCATCAAGGATCACCTGGAAGCACACATCAATCAAGGAGAAAATGGGATATCCTGGCATGATCCTCCCACTCATGCCCCTGCACACCTGCTCGAGCAGATTATGCTTGCTAAAATTATCCAAAAAACATTGTTCAATCCTCAAGGAAAAGTCCAATTGCAAGTCCGAATCAGACCCAAGTTACTTCCGAATGGAACAAAACTCAAACTGCAATCGGGCTCTGAGGTCCATGACATACAAGCAGGACGTCCGCATGAGATAAACTGGTACTGGCAACCCTATGCAGGACAACCACTTATGGTGACTGCAGGGTCTGCAGCGACTGAGAAGTATGACAGCCCATGGGGGCTTTATCGGTGGGTACAAGCGCACATACATGATGATCAAAATGACTTGCTAACCTTATCTGTGTATGCTGACAAGCAGCAACTTCTTCTGCAACTCCTCCATGCCACACCTTTAAATATGTGGCACCCACAAACACTCAGTTCTTTTGAGCTGCCAGCTCTGATTAGTGAAGAGGAGGGTTCTGTTTTATGATAAGCCTGTGGAAGAAATTTTGTCACAGCCCCTATCGGCTATACATTCTTCTAGGAGCAGGTGTCACAATAGCCTTTGTTTCTTTCTACTTTTTTCTTACAGCACATTACGCTCTATCACTTATATTTCTTGCACCGTCTTCTGCGTTAATGATGCTTGCCTCTCTGCATACTAAGTATGAGCGGATACCACATGAGTCACTGCCAGAGATGATCTCCTTCCACCACAACTCTCTTTCAAATTATCTAAACACATTAAGAAACATAGATATCGAGAACGGCTGTATGGAAACTTGGCGCAGGGGACTTAATCGAATTACGCCTCCTTTTGATGAAATGCAAGATAAATTCATCAGAAGCTGTGAACTCATCCATAAAAAAGCCCCTCCGAATCATTCATTACCGCAAGTGCAAGAAGCTTACCTTGACTATCTTAAACGAGTCATTGGCGGGACCACTACCTATCCTGCTAGGCTCAATCACTTAATTGATGCGTGCAATAATAAAATACAACTGAATAGACACTAGAGCCCTTGTTTGGAAAAAACTGCTCACCCAGAGATCAATAGATGATGAATTAGAGACTGATTTTAAGCAATAAAATACGAAATAACGTGCAGAATTTAAAAAAAAACCGATACTTAGTGGAAGTTACTAGGACCCCACTATGGAACAAGCCACTGTATTCTTAATTGCTATGATTGTTATAACCAACCCCGTCGGCAATCTTCCTATATACTTTCAAATCTCAAATCAACTGTCGTTGTTAACTGATAAAAGAATTATTCTGCGAATGATGGCCATTTCTTTTGTTATGATGATCATTACTTTAATTGCAGGCCCATCAATCTTGTCTTTTATTGGTGTATCTCTAACATCATTCTCTATTGCAGGAGGCATTATCATCTCACATATTGGGTACAGTATGCTAGTATCTAAGTCCCATAGTGGACAAAGCGCGAACCAGTTTGAATCTCAAAACCCAACCAGTGCTGGGTTTATCCCCCTGTCTTTTCCGCTCTTAGCTGGCCCTGGAACACTTGCCACTATTATGATCCATACCAGCCACGTATTTAGATGGGAGACTTTTGCAATTGAAACCACCATTTGTTTGATAGCATGCTTGATCACAGGGTTTGTTTATTACATTGGCTCAAAATGTGAAAAATACATCAGCAGTGGACTTATCTCAATTTTCGTCCGTATTGGCGGATTAATACTTCTAACCATAGGTGTTCAGATTTTATTAACTAACATACATAGCTTTCTTCAATAACTTATCAATAAATAAGCACCATCCTCTCAAGTTGATGCGCCAAGAATGATGAAGGATCAATTAAGAAGTGATGAAGGAAAAATTAATACATACCCAAGTCATTGATATATATAGCTAAATACATGACCATGTGAATTAACTTAAATAATAAAGGTATATCAATGACCCCAATACAACAATACGTTAAATCATTCACCGACGGTTTTACAAGCGCAGGATCTGCAGTGAGTTCTGCAATAGGTACATCCATATCATGGGTAAGTACTCAAGCTAAATCTGCTGTTGCAGCTGCCAGTGGCGCCATACAAAGTGGAATTGGCGAAAAGGCCGAAGCTTTAAAAGCAAGGGTAGGTACTGCAGCCGCTAATCTGAGCGCTGGTGTCACAAATAAAGTCGACACAACAGTTACCAGCATGCGGGAGAAATATAACTCGATTCGCAGTAGTATAGCTGAATTTCAAATGATGAGAAAAGTTGCCAGTAAACTGAGTAATGTTAGATCTTTATTACAGGACTTGGAAACAAAGAAAGCGAATCTGGAGAGCAAAGACAAAACAGCTCGGTCCTTGATAGATACAATCAAACTTGGTTTATTCACTGTCATACTAGCTGTAGCAAAATTCTTCACTGAGATTGTCGGCCTCATCCACACTTCATTGACAGTAGGGAATCCTTCTTCAGAGACAGCAAAACAACCTGTTCGCACAGATGGTTCTCCTGCTCCAGCTCGTGCCGCTAGCTCATCAGAGCACAATAGCAGACCCTCCTCCCCATTATCAAATGATGGTGACTTGGATAGTGCAAGTCTCTCTGCCCAATGGCGAGTAGTGCAACACCCAAGATCTTCCTCCCCATCATCCGATGGATCATCCGGTGGTAGCAACGAAAGCGCTGTGGTGGTAGATCAATCTACACGCGCTCCAAGCGTTTAATTCTTCTTAATTTCAATATCAAGCACTTTGAGTATCCACTATTTGGGTACTCATTTTGCTTTTTTTGTTATCAGCTTAATTATAGGCGTCTCATTCGAATCAGGCTGTATAAAAAAAAGCTGTTGCAGTAATGGGTCTGGATGATCCAAAAGCGCTGCAAAATCTATCTTCTCTTCTGGCGTACACATACTATAATGCTGTTGACAAAATGACAGAAGAAGTTCATCAAGCTCACGTAATCCACGCCTGCATTTGTACATCATCTGTTTAGTACTCATGACGGCAAGGCGCTCAACTCGAGCTCCCAGCTGTGATAACAGCGCATAAGCGATGATGCCTGAGCATTGCTCAAGAAACTGTATATCCTCTCCATTTACCCATATATCAAGCCAATCACCTACTTTGACATCTCGACTGCAAGCGACGCTCATCAAATCCATAGAGAGATAACCGATCACAGCACAATTGCGTCCTTGCTTATCACGGCAACAATAGTGCTCCATATTACGTGGCAAGCCATCTCCATAGCCAATGGCGCAATGAGCAAAACTCATAGAACTAGAGGCAACAAACTTGCCTCCATAACCCACCTTGGAACCTGCTGGAATGTTTTTTAGACTGATCACTTGACTCTGCAGCTGCATGACTAGTTTCAATGAAGGATGACCCAATCCATAGAGAGATAAACCTGGTGCTACCCAGTCACTGGACGATATATCAATATCCGACCAGATGAGCGTTGTTGGTGCATAACAAATTTCACAACCTGTCTTTTTCTTTAATTCATTAATCTGATCAATAGCTTTTATATTATCAACATGATTTGCTTTATAAGCCATATGGGTCAGAACAACACATGGACCATCCCAATCAGATAAACACTGCATCACCTGCTTTTCAGTCAGCCCTAAACGGTTCATGCCCGTATTATACTTCAACCATAGAACTTGGTGGGGCTTTTTTCTCTCCTTGAGACGTTCATACAACGCCATATTCTCAGCCAGAGGGACAAAGTTTTCTGCCAACGCCTCATCAAGCAAATCATCAGTGAAATAGTCTGATTGGATTAATACAGGATTGAGGTAGCCGTAATGACGTACGCATCTGGCCTCTTGATAAGTGGCCACCGCTATCATCTCAATATCATGCATGCATGGAACCACATGCTTTATACCATGCCCATATGCATCTGCTTTAAGATAAGCCAGCACCTTTGCCTGAGGGCATTTTTTCTGTATCATTTGAATGTTATGTGATATATGATCTTGATGAATCAATGCTCTACGGGTCACGCAAGCGCCTCATCAGTGATGTAGTTTTCAAACTTTGTATACTGGCCCAAAAAAGCTAACCTGACACGTCCTATTGGCCCATTACGGTGCTTGGCAATAATAATTTCAGCTGTGCCTTTATCTGAAGATTCCGGATTGTATACCTCATCTCGATAAATAAAACAGATCATGTCTGCATCTTGCTCAATAGCCCCCGACTCACGTAAATCAGACATCATCGGTCTTTTATCATGACGCTGCTCCAAAGAACGGTTAAGCTGTGAAACAGCTATTACCGGAACCTGAAGCTCTTTGGCAATAAGTTTTAAAGATCTTGAAATCTCAGAAATTTCCTGCGTGCGGTTTTCAGAAGACCCAGGAACGCGAATCAATTGCAAATAATCAACAACGATTAAGCCTAAATCAGGCATCTTGCGCTTAAGCTTACGCGCACGTGAACGAATCTCAGCAGGTGAGATCCCTGGAGTATCATCAATAAATAACTTAGAATCTTGCAGCATTTTCATAGCAGCAGATAACCGCGGCCAGTCATCGTCTGCCAATTGCCCTGATCGTATTTTATGTTGATCAATACGTCCCAATGAAGAAAGCATACGCATAGCGATCTGCTCACTTGGCATTTCAAGACTAAAAAAGAGAACAGGCTTTCCGCCTGAAACTAAAATATTTTCAGCAAAATTACATGACAGCACTGTTTTACCCATAGACGGTCTTGCTGCCACAACGATCATATCACTGTTTTGCAACCCAGATGTAAGCTTATCAAAATCAGAAAAGCCCGTTTCATGTCCAGAAATACCGGAGTCTTGTGCAGCAAGCTTATCAATAATGTCAGCAGTTCTATCCATAATAGAACGAGCTGCTTCTGGACCACGGTGATGGCTGCGGCTATGCGATAATTGGAAAAGATCTGATTCAGCTTTCTCAAAAACATCATCTGAGCTGAGTTCTCCAGGTGAAAAAGCTTTTTCAGTTAACTCAGTTGCATACGCTAAAATACCACGCATCAATGAACGGTCTTTTACGATTTCAGCATATCTCTCGACATGAGCTGCACTAGGGGTTTGATTAGCCAGACGCATCAAGTAAGTATCTTGACCACACTCGTCTAACTGATTATTCTGTTTTAAATACTCAGTGACAGTGAGTACATCAAATTGCTCACTCACCTTTGCTTGTGCACAGATAGCATTAAAGATAAGGTGATGACGCTTGAGATGAAAGTCATCTGGCTTGATAATATCAATAATTTTATCCAATGCAGTTGGATCAATCAGACATGCACCCAGAACTGACTCTTCTGCCTCCACCGATACAGGAGGCAATTTAGTCAATGATTGACGATCACTCATCTTCTGTATGACTCTTATCAGCCACAACTTTCACAGTCACATCAGCACAGATATCTTGATACAGCTCAATTTTGACAGTATATTCACCGAGTGATTTAATACTGCCACCAATGAGATGAATATCTCGCTTATCAATCTCATAGCCCTTTTCTTCAATAAGTTTCTGTATATCAGCTACATTCAATGAACCATACAAAGCATCTGCTTCTTTGACCTTTGCTGTAAGAGAGAACTCTTCTTTAAGAATCTTTTCTTTAATTTTTTCAGCGGCATTTCTGGATTCTTTCTCACGCTTTTCCACCTCTGCAACTATTGCCTTGACTTGCTCAATGTTTGTTTCATTGACTGGCATAGCTTTACCTTGAGGGCATAAGAAATTGCGAGCGTACCCATCTGAAACCTCGACAATTTCACCAACACGGCCTTTGCCGTGTAGGCTTTCTTTTAGAATGACTTGCATAAAAATCTCCCATTATTATTTAAGACGTTTCGACATAGCGGTCTGCATAAACAAGCCAATAGCAACAAGCACTAAAAGCAATAAAGACCATGGAATAAGAAAGAAAAGAAAAATATAATAAGCAGCCCAAATCATATTGCTTGCACCACCACGTTTTTGCACGATTTTCCTAATATGTGTGTGCAGCCAAGACCCTCCGGAACATACTGCAGGACCACACAGTGCAAGCGCACAGCACAAAGCAGGCCAATATTGAGTCAAACCAAAAATCAAAACAAAACCCAAAACAATAATAACATAGAGGTGACTCATAGGTATATAACCAACAGCCTGTACTGCCTTCCCCCTATGTCTTTGGTAGAATCTTACCATCAAAATCATAAAGAGAAAACTAAACAATGATGCAGACATCATTTGCACACCAATCACTAAAAAAGCAATCGCTTGGGCATAATTCACAGCAATATTTGACTGTGGCATCGATTCAAGTTGGGTGCGAAGAGCCTGAGTAGTAGACTCCGCTGCTTCTGGAAAGAAAAGGATCATAACCAAAGCAGCCAAAAGTGTTAAAAAACCTGTCAATTCAGAAACAACTGACCAGGATGATGGTGATTTATATAAACATAAAGGCAAATAGATCAGCACACACAGAAATACATTCAATGATTGCAACGATGACTCAAGATAAATCCCTGCGAGTAATGGTGGAACCACAGCACTCAGGCAGATATGCCATGATTTAAAACCTTTGTTTAATGCAGCATATGCCAGCAGCGCAGAGCAAAACCATTGTACTAATGGCACACCAACCACTGCAGTAGCTGACAATGCAGCAACAACGAGCATTAAAATATTGTCATTTTCTAAGAAATGTAGTTTTTTAAGACTCATTGCTATTCCCTATTAATAATGACGGTCACAGTATGGAACAAGCGCTACTTGACGAGCTAGCTTAATAGCGTGAGAAAGCTTTCTTTGATTCTTAGCTGAAAAGCCAGTCACTCGACTTGGCACAATACGGCCTGTTTCCAGAACATACCTTTTAAGGAAGTGGACGTTCTTATAATCAATAACCTCATCACCTTCAGTAAGTTCGTATTTTTTATCTGTCTCATCTTCTACCAATAATGCAGTTTTTTCAGTCATAATCTTTGGCTTTGTGATAATCAAGTGTCTTAGAACAGCATCATTGTATCGAAATGCTTTTTTTAGTTGATCCAACACAGTTGTTTCACCCTCAAAATTCAGTACGGCATAATGCGCCTTGAAATGTTTGTCAATCGGGTATGCTAACTTACGTCTTCCGCTGTTTTCAACTCGAGACATCCGTGCTCCATGTTCTGTTAATGAACCACTTAAGCGCTTGAGCATCTCAGGAACTTGGTCAGACTGGTCTGGATGAATAAGAATCATCACTTCATATGGTTTCATAATATATTCCTTATGGATAATAAATTGAGCCAATACATATGGCAAGGATATCAAGAATCTAACATAGAATAATCCAAAATGCAACCGCTCTTGCACCCCTTTCCAGACAAGATCCCTATAGAGTTATTCAGTGGCTTTCCCTGCTGTTAACCCCTCAAAATCACTATACACCCTGAGGCAGCATCCAGGTGATTTTTTGCTTGCGGATTTGATGTGGTTAATTAAAATTTTAAAAAAAAGTCATCTTCTGTGTTGCCTTTTTGACAAGCGCCAGATATCAATTTGCCATTCGTAATCGAAGGCTCATGATCGAGCTTTCCTTCGACATAGACTGTGCCATGCTTTTCAGCAAATTTAATAGAACTCACCTTTGCATTTCCGCTTAAACATACAACAGGACTGCCCTCTTCTTGATCATATGAATTAACCAGCTGATCAACCTGGCCGGCATCAATGTGAGTATTTAAATTATAGATGTTAGCTGATTTGACTGTCACGCCTGTGAGTGACACAGATCCGGTGTTTTCTATCGTTTCAATATCTGAGGCATTAGCAATCAGTGCACCTAAACCCTTAAAAACCTTGATTGATGATTGATTAATATGGGCTGTACCTGTCACAGTTGCCTTATCCACATGAACATCAACAATCTTGGTAGGGCCTGTTGCATTCATTGATTTTAAATGACTGTCTTCTATTTTAATCGATCCAGTCGAAGTCAGATGATTGATAGTCACATTTTTCAGCGTTGATGAGCCAGTAAAACTGGCGTTATCAGTCACTGTAGTCCCTTTCAGTACAGCGGCCCCTACATGAGTCACCTGATCAACTGTCCCTTGACCACATACTAAATTTCCGAATTGTTTTTGACACACCTTTGCCTGAACAGATAGACAAGTTGCTAGTAGTAATATTAAAGTCCATGCTCTCATTGATTCATCCTTTCTATAATCCATTACTTAAGGATAAAGCTATTGGATAACAGTGTCAAGCAGCAGTCTTATCCAATGCAAAATGAGACTGAAGTGAAATCGTGATTCCAATGCAAATG
>CAZMRQ010000021.1:0-24550 GCA_964568795.1 uncultured Gammaproteobacteria bacterium
GTCTACAGAATATTGCAATTTGAGATACTTTTATAAATAAGTCTATTATGGAAATGTTCCTGAGCGAAGGAGTGTGAGTATGTGCGGGCGAATACTGGTCAAGTTGGTTGATCTAGGGAGGGTAAAGCCGGTTAATAAATAAGTCAAATATCTTGAATGTCAGTTATGCTTGTTTCAGTACAACTCATAAATACAGTGGGTCAAAATTCTAATTAGACTCTTGTGGCATTCCTCATCATGAGTTATGATGTGTGCATTAAACCAATGGAGGGGTCGCATGGCTGACCAACATGTCTTAAAGATGGATCAAGATCCTTGGAGCCGCAAACGCGAAAACCAACCGCCTGGCCTCGATGAATTGCTACAGAAATGGTTTAAGAAATTCAATAAGGGTAGTAAAGGTTCAGGGAACCCACTAGGGGGAGGGAATAATATGTTCTTTTCAGCAGTTCTGATAGTATTTGCTGCTCTATGGATCATTTCAGGCGTCTTTATTGTTGATCCTGCAGACCGTGCTGTTGTCCTAACATTTGGGAAATATCAGGAAACCTTAGGCCCTGGCATACACTGGGCGCCCAGAGGGATTCAGCAATGGGCTATTATTAATATTGAACAAATTAAGCAATACAACTACCAATCAGAAATGCTCACTCGTGATGAGAACTATGCTGTGGTGGATGTTGCTGTGATGTATCGAATTTCTGAGCCAGAGAAATACCTTTTTAACGCTACAGATCCTCAAGATGCTCTACAGCATGCTGTAGCCAGTTCCCTTAGACAGGTTGTCGGACAAACGAGTCTTGAATCTATTTTAACAACCGGTCGCTCACAAGTAAGATTGGATATTGAAAGACAACTAAACGATACCTTGGATTTATACAATATGGGTATAGTTATCACAGATGTTAAGTTACAAGATGCTAAGCCGCCAAGAGAAGTGATGGCTGCCTTTGATGATGCAATCAAAGCCAGAGAAGACAAGCAACGTTATATCAATAAGGCTCAAGCTTACTCAAATGCTGTTTTACCAACTGCAAAAGGGCAAGCATTGCGAATTAGTAACGATGCAGAAGCAGCTAAACAACAGTTGATTCTAGAGTCTTATGCGCGTGTTGCACCATTTAAAGCACTGTTGAGCGCTTATCAGAATAATCCAAAACTGACTCAAAAACGCTTGTATCTTGAGACTATGGAGAGAATCTTATCTCGGCATCCAAAAATACTCGCAACAAGCAAGAATAACTTGCTTTATCTGCCACTACAGGAAATGATGAATGGCGGCCCAGACCGTTTCACTAAGCTACAAGAAAGCACCAGGAGATGATTATGAAAACACGTATGACGACAATAGGCATTATCCTTCTAGGTTCTTTTTTGATCTTAATGATGTGTGCTTTTTCTGTGCAGCAAGGCTCACAGGCATTGGTTGTGAATCTAGGACAGATTAAGAAGACCCAATCAGGCGAAGCATTAATCTATCATCCCGGCTTACATTTTAAGATGCCCTATGTTGACACCGTGAGGAAATTTGATGTGCGCTTGCAAAGTTTCGATGTTCCTTCATCACGTGTTTTAACAGAAGAACAGAAGTCAGTGGATGTGGATTACTACGTTCAGTGGCGCGTTAAAAACGTCCCTGCATTTTTTACCAGAACAAATGGAGATGCCGGGAGAGCTAGAGACTTGCTTCAGAGGAAAATCAATGATGCGTTAAGAGCATCCTTTGGTGACAAAAAACTACGTGAAGTTATTTCTGATGATCGAAGCAGTATTATTCAAAAATTGACTGTGGCTGCATCTCAGAGCGCAAAAAATATAGGTATTGAAGTGATTGATGTGCGCATTAAGCGAATTGATTACCCTAAAGAGGTGACACTCTCTGTCTATGAAAGAATGGCAACACAAAGAGAGCAAGTAGCAAAGGAATACCGCGCTGAAGGTGAGATGTCAGCAGAAGAAATTAGAGCTAAAGCTGATAAAAAGGCTAAGATCATTGTTGCTGAAGCCGAAAAAAATGGGGCTCAGCTTCGTGCAGAAGGGCAAAAGGAAGCTGCTTTTCTCTATAACAAGACATATAGTGAGAATGACACACTGTTTAACCTCTGGCGAACCCTTACAGCTTATGAGAGATCTTTTGCTGATAAAAGCGCCTTTGTGCTAGACCCTTCTGACAGTGGTTTTTTGAAAATATTTAGTGACGAAATGAGTAAATAAAATGCTTGATGAAAAACATACAAGGCCATTTATCACCTATGTTTTGTTGCCTGCTTTTGCATTGCTCGAAGCATGCAGTCTTTTGCCAGTCCTTAATTTCTGGTTAATGCCAATGGTGGGTGTATTAGTAGTGATTGATGCGTGTGTTATGTATAAAGTGATTTATGCTCCTTCGCATCATAAGCATGATACAGTGAGTCTGCCCTCTCAGGAAGTCCCAACATCATATAGTCGTAAAAAACAAATAATTTTTGCTATTACGCTACTGTTTTTTGCAATCCAACTATCGACTATGCGCGAAATCGCACTGAGTTATGTTAGTTTGCCTGGAATAATGCTTATTCCTGTTCTGGCACTAATCTCATTACCCCGAGTTCTATATGTTCATCAACGCATTAAAGCTACTGCTGAGATAGAAGGTGTAGGTAAGTATGCCCAGAGCTATATGGCCTGTTTGATGGCTCTATCAGCATTGCTTTTTTCATCACAGTTAAGTATCCCTGCTTTCATAATAGCGCTGTTGTTGGCATCACTCGTTGCCCAGAATGCAACCAATGAAGATGCACACAAACTTGCGACTGGTGGCACATCTATATCCCTTTTCAAAACCTTCATTGAAAGATTCAGTCGTTTAAAAGATAAATTCATGGAAATTGATTTTTCACTGACAGCTGAAAATTTCATGAATGTTGCTAAATTTTTAGACAGGTCGATCACGCATTTTGCACTATTTATTCATATCGCAGCTGAGCTTATATTGCCTTATTATGTTTCAACAGTCTTAATTGGGTCAGGAACATATATTCAAAGGTTGCCATTTTTATTGGGAGGTGCTTTTGAGTCGGGTATTGAGTTTTGTATCGACATTCCATCATTTTGTCGATCAGAAGATAAAGAGCAATCCGGGACTCCGGCAGTTTGTCAACCAGGACATAAAAAAACTGTGAGTACAGCAGGGCAGTTATTAAAAGAGTTAGCTATCTTTATTGCTGCTGCTACACGAGCCTTGTTGGCCTACAGTAGTGTAAAATCTATGTCAACGTCTCTGTCTAAAACTATTGCATGGAGCGCATTCGCGGCTGCTGCTATTGCGGATAAAACTGCTTATAGTGAGCAATTAGGAAATGATTGCAGAGATGGCAGTCACAGTCATCAATTTGAGTATTTTCAACGTGCTGTTGGACAATGTTTGAAAATGAAGCCATCTCAATAATGATAGACCTCATTCGCAGTGTTAATGATTTCATTTGGGGTTACCTCACTCTGAGCTTGCTTATTTTTTGTGGGGTGTATCTTCTCATACGCTTAAGGGCAGCCAACTATCTATCCCTTTGTCATGTCCTTCGCTATTTGCTTGCTAAAAGCTCTCCAACAGGAGTCTCACCATTTAAAGCTTTGATGACTGCGCTTTCAGGCACTGTGGGAACAGGCAATATAGCCGGCATTGCTGCTGCAGTCTATCTGGGAGGCCCTGGGGTGCTATTTTATATGTGGGTGATAGGCTTGTTGGCGATAGTGATTAAATACACGGAGGGCTATATGGCGGTTTTGTTTCGTCGCCAAGGAAGTTCAGGATATTATGGTGGGCCTATGTATTATTTGTCTATCGGAAAGAAAGGGACGTTGGGACGTGTATTAGCGACCCTGTTTTCCATATGCTGCTTGCTTGCCTCTCTTGGAATAGGCAGCAGTGTTCAATCTAACTCTATTGCACATGTTTTCTATGTCAGCTATTCCATCCCCTATTGGCTTTCTGGTGCGCTAATAACTGCGTTATCAGGATTTGTTATTATTGGTGGAATCAAGCGAGTCAGTGATGTGGCCTCACGTCTTGTGCCAGCGATGATCTTGCTTTATTTTTTCTGCTGTGCTTGTGTTTTACTCGCCCACCGAGCACAATTTGGTCAAGCATTCCAGCTTATTATAAGTGCTGCATTTCATGGACAAGACGCTGTCAATGGATTTGCCGGTGCCTCTGTTTGGGCGGCTTTTTATTTCGGTGCGGCTCGTGGTATTTTTTCAAATGAAGCAGGTTTAGGTTCTGCAGCCATTGCACATGCCACATCAGTCGAAACCGATCCGCATAAACAGGGTAGCATTGCCAGTTTTGGCACATTAATTGATACGTTCTTTGTGTGCACCTTAACAGGTCTTGTCGTGATTGTTTCGGGTGCCTGGCAAAGCGGACAGACAGGTGCGGCAATGACCGCATTAGCTGTGGGACAAATAGTCCCTTATGGTGATTTGCTTGTAGGTATTGCACTTATCTTTTTTGGCTTTTCAACTATATTGGCGTGGGGTTACTATGCTGATACAGCTATGCATTATTTAATGCCAAAATATGCGGTGTTGTTTCGTGCTCTATTCCTGCTCACTATTTTTGCTGGAAGTATTTTTTCTTTAGAAATGGTGTGGACATGTGCAGATTTGTTCAATGGTCTTATGGCTATTCCGAATTTAATTGGTTTGTTAGTCCTGAGCAAACACCTATCAAGAATTGTGAAAAAATAATATCATTTTTTTATGCACCCGATCTGGGCCCAGTTTCACCCCGCTCGGGATCCTTTGGACCCTCATCACCGCCACTAGGTTGATTTCTTTGACGACTGCTAGCTATCCCCATATCTACTCTTTCTTCATTAGAGAATTCTTTTTTCTGTGTAGCCTTTAATACGTCATCTGGGCTAGGCCCGTTAGTCATCACATAGCTCTCGACATTGAGCTTGAAATCATTTTGAGATGATGTAAGCACTGCTTCAGAACATTGCAGCCAAGTGCCTTTCTCCCCAAACAAAGATTGGCAAAATGCCTGTTGTGTCAGGAACTGGCTTTCTCCGATAATATCTAATGTAAATAGCTCATTGAGGATACCCGCCGTTGGGTACCAGAATTCACGCATACTGTGCTTGATTTAAGTGTCATTTTATCTTTATCGAAAACAACTCTTACTGCAGTGGGTAAGGGAGCAAAAAAAGCGTCACTATTAGATTCTCTAGGTCCTAATTGCCCACCCTGACAAGCACAGTCAACCATCATCTCGACCTGTGAATGAGGGTAATTTTCTATCCATTCTGCTAAAAATTCTGGACACACTGAATTATTTTTTTTCACTAGCCTTGTTAAGGCTTCACCATCTTCCGGAAGCTTCTCTTCTGCTGGTTTTGGTAAATTTAACGGTTTAGCTGACGCAGTTGTATCATTTGGTGTCAGAAATATGTATTTTTGACCTCTTTGTATATCCTTAAATCTTGCTACTGCTGCTGTAGATTCACTCGGAACTGTAGCTTCCCATGATCTGGTTGCACTCTCTACTGAAGGGTCAATCGTGTCGTGATGTTCGATTGCTTTGTTAATAATATCTTTAATAGTGCTGTTTTCAACGCCTATATTTATCACTTTCAAAAGACGCGCATGAATTTTGGCTTTTTTGTCGTCTTTATCATTAACATTAACAGCCGTGCAAAATGAATGCAGTAAGCGAAGAGCTAGTTTATCAGCTTGCTTTTCCATACCAATAGTGGTCTGGTCTGCAATTGGTTGTAAAATTTTCGCAATATTAGAATAGAAATCTTCATGAGGTTTGCTCACTAGTCCAGAAGCAAACATTGATTTTATACTTGATATTATAGAAAAACGTTTAAGTCTGTTTGCTGCGAGATCAAATTCTTCTTTGGGTGTGTGAGACATTAAACGACTATTTTTTCTATTTAGAGTATAATTGAAAAAAGAGCCGCTAAGACGATTATTTGATTAAGTTGTTATTGTTTAACTACTTAGGACTTTTACTTGGTTGTCTATCAGTTGTGCCGGGAAGTGGTGTGTCATCTTCACGACTTGAATCAGCGCCTGCCCCAGGGCTTGGATTAGCGTCTGCCTTAGGTCTTTCAGGAGGGCTTGGAGGAGGACTTGTAGAAGGGCTTGGAGGAGGACTTGTAGAAGGGCTTGGATCATCGGCTACTCTATTTGATCGGAATAGTGATTTTATACTTCCATAGAGATTTTTAATGAAACTTATAAAACGATCGTATAATGATTTTAAAAATAGAAACATTCGTATAGCTATAGAATAGTGAACAATGTCTACTGTATTCATTGTTGCATTTTGAAGCGCTTTGCTTAGACCCTCTGGTGGATTGTGTATTTCTACATTGGACTCAGTAACTATAAGATTGTCTTGCTGTTTCTTAAAAACAACAGTCTGTGTTAATAAACGATGATATTGCTTACTTTCTTCTGAGTCTGTTTCTTTTGCCAATTTTCTGAGTGTTGTTTCGTCCAGATTAAGTTCCCCTTTATCTTTGTGTTTTTTCCCTACCATAGTAGTGAAATTGCGCTGTTTACCGGTTAGGGTATCTAAACTCTGTGTTTCATCAGGGGTGATGGGTGCTACTGCAAAAAAAGAAAATGATCTAAGGGTGATCTCATCATCACCAAATTCAAGTATTGGTGACCAGTTCAAGGCGCCTGGAAAGACTAGGACATCGTAGGCAGGCGTGCAATCCAGCATAAGCGCTTGGACAGTATGGTATCCTGTGAAAAATTCCATAAGTTCTCTGGCTTTTTCTGTCATATTTTTTTGTTCTTTTATTTGTTGTATTAGTTGCTCTTGAGTACCTCCGGCTGGTCCTATTTCTGTTGGCTGATAAATCAGATGAGACTTGCTCCCTGTGCGTTGATCAGTTATAAACCATTGCTGTCTGTGTATCTCCTTGTGATTTGTTAAATCTTTCTGCTCCTGTCTATTAATTTTCTGAGTCTCCGTGCTGGATAACTTAATTCTATTCCAGAATACTGATCCTTTGAACTTCATATGTTTCTCTCTTAGTTTTCTCTATTTTATAAGTATAACTAAAAATAAACAAATATGTCTTTTTTTTTTAATATTAATCTGTTTTTCATTTCGATAGAGCTTAAGTAGTTGTAAATTTGTTGTATATAGCCAAGATGGGTATTCTTCTTTGAGTGATTTAGTGTATAAGCCATGCGCATGTGATGTGTTTCTTTGCTATACATGCGGTGTGCCATTGTGGAAGTGAGTCAATGCCGCTAGTGTTATCTTATCATGAAAAACCCGTGTGTACTTAATCGATGAAATACAATAGATGAACGACTTTGAGGCTAGCTATGATACTCCAAATTTGACTGACGAATGGCGGCTTCCTGGTTATATGCTGCGGGTTATTTTAAGGGGAAAATCTGTGATGCATTCAGTGAGTTTTTTTGACATATTCTTGTCAAAGAAATACGGAGACTTTTGTTCATGGATCATGAAATGCAGAGGGGTGATGAGAGCCTATTTATTGTGTGTGTTAGGCTCTTATCGCTCTGATATATAATGTAATTTTTCTTACTTCATTTTTATTTAATTGAAGTTTTCCAGGTTTTTTGGTTTTATCCTAGCAGCAGTTTATTAAAAAAAACTTAACATTGCATCATTTGTCACTCACTTTTTTGGTTTATGTTATCAATAATTCCAATGCCTATTAAGGTGGATGCTGCTTGATTGTTTCTGTCGGTGCTTGTATGATGAGCTCAATATTAAATGGAGTCAGGGATGCTTTTTATTGCCAACTGGAAAATGGCTATGACATCTGTCGACATTGCTCATTTTTTTACTGATGCCAAAACTGTGCTCAACCATGTGGAATTTGCCCAGCCGGCTCATTGTGTAATTTGCCCCTCCTTCCCATATCTTGTCGAAGTTAAAAGGTGGCTGATGCGCGTTCAACCTGGCTGGCAACTCGGTGCTCAAAACATTTCTTTTACCGAAGAACATGCTATGACGGGTGAAGTGTCTCCCAGTATGCTCAAAGATTTTGAAACTACATACGTGTGCATCGGCCATTCAGAACGACGTCAACATTGCTATGAGTCAAATGATATTGTTCAGAAAAAGCTCAGGCTTTGTCTGGATCATCAGTTGACACCAGTGTTGTGTGTCGGGGAAACATTGCATGAAAATCAACAAGGCAAGAGCGTTGATGTTGTGTTAGAGCAATTGCGTTCTGCACTGCCTGCACAATTAGATCAGCCTATCTGTATTGCCTATGAGCCTATTTGGGCCATTGGGTCAGGTTTAAGTGCTCAGCCAGAAGATGTGCAAAATTTACTTGAAATCATTGACGAATGGGTGCAAGACCGTTATCCTGACAGTCATCAAACCGTTAAATATCTATACGGGGGAAGCGTGTCGACTAGCAATGCAGTCACCTTTTGTGCTCAACCACGAGTCAATGGGTTGCTCATTGGGGGGGCATCGCTTGAAGCCGTATCATTAATAGAGATTATGAGATTATGTACACAGTCCTCGTCACAATACATGTGATAATATGCATCACGCTTGTCATACTTGTGCTCATGTCACATGGCAAAGGCGCAGATGCAGGTGTCGCTTTTGGTAGCGGCTCTTCAGGATCCTTGTTTGGGTCTGGTGGCTCTGACTCTTTTATGGTCAAGGTTACAACAGCTATTGCTATCGCTTTTTTCGCAACCAGCTTAACTCTTTGCCTGATGAAATACGATGATACACACCAAGTGATTGAACGTGAATTGATTCAGGAAAAGCAATCTTAGACAATGCCGAAGTGGTGGAATTGGTAGACACGCTATCTTGAGGGGGTAGTATCTATATGGATGTGCCGGTTCGAGTCCGGCCTTCGGCACACGCGAGCTCACATGAAGGAATATGCATCTCTGTTAGTTTTTCTGCCATTGGTAATAACCATCGGTTTTGCGCCGTTGTTATTATCCTATTGGATAGCGCCAAGAAAGAATGTCCCAGCTAAATATGAGCCTTATGAATGCGGTTTTGCTCCCCAGGGATCTTCCCGTATGCCTTTTGATATTCGTTACTATCTTGTAGCACTTTTCTTTATTATATTTGATCTTGAAACAGCCTTTTTCTTGCCTTGGGCTGCAAGCTTGCGTGAATGTGGTTGGCACGGCTTTGCCGTAGCGTCGGTCTTTCTACTCATACTGTCTGTTGGCTTTGTTTATGAATGGCATCAAGGTGCTTTGGAATGGGAATGAATCAACAACCGCAAGGGTATGCTGTAACTAAACTCGAGGACTTGATCGGTTGGGCGAGAGGCTCGTCGTGCTTCCCTATGACTTTTGGACTCGCTTGCTGTGGTGTTGAGATGATGCATTCAGCAGCTAGTCGCTTTGACATTGATCGTTTTGGCTGTGGATTGTTCCGTGGCAGCCCTAGACAGTCTGATGTGATGATAGTTGCGGGTACTCTCTGTAATAAAATGGCTCCAGCTTTACGTCAGGTGTATGATATGATGACAGAGCCTAAATATGTGATCTCTATGGGCTCTTGTGCGAATGGTGGGGGCTACTACCATTACAGCTATTCTGTGGTCAGAGGCTGTGATCGCATTGTTCCAGTGGATATATATGTTCCAGGTTGTCCACCCACTGCGGAAGCTCTTTGCTACGGCATTATTCAGCTTATGCAAAAGATACGTTATCCAAAAACGTGGAGATCTGCTTAATGCAAGAATTGATTCAAGCTGTTAACAAGCACAATCCTGAGTCAGTCCAAGAGCAATATGGTCAGATGACTGTGATTGTTGCAGTCAGCCAGATCTGCCAGTTTTTAAAAGCTATGCGCGATGATGAGTCTCTGGCGATGGAAATGCTTATCGATTTAACTGCGTGTGATTTTTTGACTTACGGTCAAACAGATTGGGTAACCAACCAGGCCACGGAAGAAGGTTTTTCGCGTGGCCGTGCTGTGGCCCAAGCCTACCAGTCGGAGCAAGATAATCGCTTTGCTGTTATTTATCATTTGCTCTCATTGCGGTTGGGTTGGCGTGTTCGTGTGATGAGCTATTTGCCAGCAGGTCAGTGTGTTGTCCCTTCTGTATCAGATATTTGGCCAAATGCGAATTGGTACGAACGCGAAGTCTACGATTTGTTCGGTATCTTTTTTGAAGGACACCCCGATTGCCGCCGGTTATTGACAGATTATGGTTTTATTGGTCATCCGTTTCGCAAAGATTTTGAGTTAAGTGGCTATACTGAAATTCGCTATGACGGTGAACGTGCCACTTGTGTGCATGAACCGACTTCTGTCACTCCTCGGGTTAATATTCCCCGTGTCATTAGGAAAACATAGTATGGCGCTGACAGAAAAACATTACACAGTTAATTTTGGTCCGCAACACCCCGCTGCACACGGTGTTCTCCGTCTTATCCTAACCTGTGAGGGCGAAGTTGTTCAAAGTGCTGATCCACATATTGGGTTGCTTCATCGGGCCACTGAAAAGTTAGTTGAGTCAAAGCCATATTTGCATAGTATTGGGTATATGGATAGACTTGACTATGTGTCGATGATGACTAATGAACATGCTTATGTGCTTGCTATAGAAGCGCTTGGGGGAATACAAGTGCCGATGCGTGCGCAGTATATTCGTGTTATGTTTGATGAGATTACCCGTATCTTAAATCACCTCCTGTGGTTGGGCGCAACTGCACTCGATTTGGGGGCTATGAGTGTTTTTTTATATTGCTTCCAAGAGCGTGAAGACCTCTTTGATTGCTATGAAGCAGTTTCAGGAGCACGTATGCATGCAACTTACTACCGCCCAGGTGGTGTCGCCAATGACTTGCCCAACCGCATGCCCCAGTATGACACATCTATTTGGCATGATAAAAAAGACGTTGCAAAAAAGAATGACAATCGTCAGGGTGGGTTGCTTGATTTCATACAGTCTTTTGTTGACCGCTTCCCTCACCGTATTGATGAGTACGAAACGTTGCTGACGGATAACCGTATTTGGAAGCAAAGAACAGTAGGGATTGGTGTTGTCTCGCCAGAGCGCGCTGTGCAGCTGGGCTTTACAGGGCCGATGTTGCGTGCGTCTGGAATCCCTTGGGATCTACGTAAGAAACAACCTTACGCAGTCTATAATAACATGGCATTTGATATCCCTATCGGCAAAGAAGGCGATTGCTATGACCGTTATTTGGTTCGCGTGGAAGAAATGCGTCAATCTACTCAAATCATTGATCAATGCATCACATGGCTGAAGAACAACCCCGGGCCTGTCCAAATAGACGATTACCATATCACGCCCCCCCCTCGGGAGTTAGTAAAAAAAGACATGGCCTCTCATATCAATCATTTTAAGCTGTTTACCGAAGGATTTTGCTTGCCAGAAGGGCAAGTCTATTGCGCAGTTGAACAGCCCAAAGGAGAGTTTGGTGTGTACCTTATTTCCGATGGAGCCAATAAGCCTTATCGCATGAAAATTCGTGCTGCCGGTTTTCCACATTTGGCTGCGATGGATGAGCTTTGTCGTGGGCATATGGTTTCTGATGTGGTGGCTATTTTGTCATCGCTGGACATTGTTTTCGGAGAAATCGATAGGTAGATTATGCTAACAGAGAATGAGAAAAAGCAAATTGACGTGTGGGTGAGTAAGTTCCCAGAGGGCAAACAACGCTCTGCTGTTTTAATGGCACTAAGGGTTGTGCAGGATCAACGCAACCATCTTACAGAAGAGTTGATGCATGCCATCGCTCTGTATCTTAATATAGCTGTGATAGATGTGCTCGAAGTTGCTAGCTTTTATTCTTTGTATCGCCATAAAGCTACTGGCCGTTATGTCATTAAAGTGTGTGATAGCCTGTCTTGTTGCTTACGTGGTGCTGAGTCAGTTCTTGATTTTGTTCAGCAAGAACTCAAGGTGGGCTTGAATGAAACAACACCAGATGGCTTGTTCACAATTGCTAAAACAGAGTGCTTGGCAGCGTGCACTGATGCTCCCGTGGTGATTGTTAATGATAAAGATTATTATAAAAAAGTCACAAAGAAATCATTGAGAGAGTTGATTGGTACATTGAGGTCGGAAAATGACTAGCGCGATCAATCAGGTTTGCTACCGTTACCGAGAACAAGGGCACGAAAAGCCATGGACTTTAAAGGCTTATAAGTCTCTCGGTGGTTATCAGGCGTGGAAGAAGGTCTTGGATGATAAGAATCCAGGCGCTGTTATTGACACTATCAAACAGTCTATGCTCAGAGGTCGGGGTGGGGCTGGCTTTGCAGCTGGGTTGAAATGGAGCTTCATGCGTCGTGATGAGCCAGGGCAGAAATACCTTGTCTGTAATTCTGATGAGGGTGAGCCAGGTACATGCAAAGATACTCAAATACTTTATTACAACCCACATCAAGTGATCGAAGGGATTCTGATATGTGCTTATGCCATTGGAGCCACTGTGGCCTATAATTATATGCGTGGTGAATTTTTTCATCACTGGCAACATATGGAAGAGGCATGTGCCGAAGCAATCGATGCAGGCTATTTAGGGACAAATATCAGAAACAGTGGTTTTGATCTTAAATGCTATAACTTACTTGGGGCTGGTTCATATATAGTGGGTGAGGAAACTGCAATGCTCGAGTCAATCGAAGGCAAAAGAGCTATGCCGCGCTACAAGCCTCCTTTCCCAGCAGCAAGAGGACTATACACGCGACCCACAACAATTAACAATACTGAAACTCTTGCATCAGTTCCTCTTATTATCGATAAGGGAGCAGAATGGTTTAGAAATTTAGGAACGGAAAAATCAGGCGGTACGAAAATATTTTGTGTCAGTGGCCATGTCAATCAACCAACAGTGCTTGAAATGGGCTGTGGCACGCCGCTTACTGAGATTATTGAGTTGGCAGGTGGATTGCGTCAAGGACGTTCTCTAAAAGCTATTATCCCTGGTGGAACTTCCATGAAAGTATTGCCTGCTCATCTTATAAAGGATCTATGCATGGATTTTGAGTCTTTACAGTCTGTCGGATCAGCTCTTGGCTCAGGGGGCATTATTGTGTTGGATGATAGTGCCTGCATGGTGAAGACACTCGCCCATATTATGCATTTTTATAATCAGGAATCATGCGGTCAATGCACTCCTTGCCGCGAAGGAGTCGATTGGTTAAATAAGATACTTGCTCGGCTTATTGCAGGCCAAGGCCACAAAGACGATATTGCCCATATGGAAAAGATATCCGCAGAGGTGCAAGGAAAAACAATCTGTGCTTTCGGTGAGGCCTTTGCTTGGCCATGTGAAAGCTTTATCAACCATTTTCGTGATGAGTTTGAGTACTATGCGCAACACGGGCATTCGCTGGTTGAAAAACAATTCGGCCAAGCAGCATTTTCTTGGGAGCAGCACGATGACTGATATCAAGATGACAATCAATGGTCAACTAGTGTCTGCTAAGCAAGGAGAGACAATCATTCAAGTTGCTGATCGGCATGGCATTTATATCCCACGATTTTGCTATCACAAAGAGTTATCCATTGCAGCAAATTGCCGCATGTGTCTTGTTGAAGTAGAGAAGGCGCCTAAGCCTTTACCTGCATGTGCCACACAAGTCATGCCCGATATGGCTGTGGCTACAAAGTCGGCTTTAACACAAAAAGCACAGAAAGCGATTATGTCATTTCTGCTAATCAATCACCCGCTTGAATGCCCAATCTGTGATCAAGGGGGGGAATGCGATCTTCAAGATCTTGCTGCAGATTACGGCTCAAGTGAGGGTTATGCGCCTGTAGACAAACGCAGTGTGGCTGATGAAGACTTAGGGCCTTTGGTGCAAACACATATGACCCGTTGTATCCAGTGCACCCGTTGTGTGCGCTTTGGTCGGGAAATTGCCGGGTACCCAGAACTAGGGCAATTGGGGCGAGGCAACGGTGTTTCTATTGGAACTTGGTTGAAGAATGGCATTTCTTCTGAAGTTTCAGGAAATATTATTGAATTATGTCCTGTAGGGGCCCTCACTGACAAGACAAGCCGTTTCCAAGGCCGCTCTTGGGGCTATCAGCGCCATCCTTCTATTGCCCCTCACGATTGCATAGGGTCTCATATCTATGTGCATACCAATCAAACAGCCTTAAAAAACAATCAGTTAATGCGTATTGTGCCCCGTCATGCAAACGGGCTAAACCATATCTGGTTGGCTGATAGGGATCGGTTTTCCTATTCCGGTCTTAACCATGAGCGCTGCAGTACACCCATGATGAAAAAAAGGGGAATGTGGCAGGAGGCGTCATGGCAAGAAGTCCTGCTGTGTCTTACCGATAAGTTTCACGACATGCAAAAGCAACAGAAACGCATAGCATGGCTTAGTGGTCCTCAATCGACTACTGAAGAAGCATTTATGCTGCAGTATTTAGCACGTGGACTCGGTTTTCATGATATCGATAGCCGTATACGTTTGGGGGATGATAGGGATCAAAGCTGTTATGATGGTCCCCCAGGAGCATTTGGGTCTCTCGATAATTTACGTGAGTACGACCATATTATGATTGTCGGAGGTCATATTGCTCAAGATCAACCTGTGATGAACTTGCAAATACGTCAGGCGTCACTTCATGGCACTCAAGTGAGCACATGCCGATCGACCAACCAGCCTATGCATATGTCTCTAACAAAAGACTTTATTGCCCACCCAGCCTTGTGGGAGCAGTTTTTAAGTGATTGGTTTAAGGCGCGAACGAAAGATAAAAAATATTTAGTTATTTGCGCAAATGATATCTTTTATCATCAGCAAGGTTCTGAGTTGAGGCAGCATATATATCATGGAGCAGCGCAATGCAATGCAGATGTATGGCAATGCACCGATGGACCCAATACACAAGGGCAATGGTTGGCTGGGATGCTTCCTCACTTAGGCCCATCAGGGCAACAGCTGAAGCGTCAAGGTCGCGGTTTTCATGATCTACTCAAGGATGGTGCTGATTGTTTCTGGCTTCATGGCATTGAACCCACTAAAGATGTATTGCAATCAAAGCGTTTTTGCCAGCGATTGGATGAGGCTGAGTTGGTGGTGTGTGTTCATCCTTATATGGACCCAAGTTGCGAGGAATTTGCAGACATTATTTTACCCAGCACACCATTTACTGAGACTCCGGGTACATTCGTCAATGTGTTTGGGATGCATCAGTCATTTCAGCCTGTGGTTAAACCATGGGGTCAGTCAAAACCTGCTCTGGACATATACAAAGCATTGGCAGAATGTTGTGAGCTGCCAAGCTGTGATTTAGACCATGAACTTTCAAAGCTAAAAACATTATCAAAACTAGGCGTATACCATCACAACGATTGTCTTATTAATGATGCATCAACATTTGCAAAAATAGACCGTTGGCCGATGGCAAGTGTGAATGCATGCACTCGTCGATCAAGGGCTTTGCAGCAAGCATTCCCTGTGACTGATATGCCCCATATTGTGTGGCATGCTCAAGGAGAGAAATGATGGCTATGGTTGCATTGCTTTTATTAATAGGTAAGTGGTTGGTGGCTAGTCTGGTTATTCTGATAGGTTTGTTGCTATCTGTGGCTTACCTCACAACAGCTGAAAGAAAGGTTATTGGCTATATGCAAGATCGTATTGGACCAAATAGACATGGTTTTGCGGGTCTGCTGCAACCATTTGCAGATACAATTAAATTTCTTAGTAAAGAATTCATTGTGCCACGGCTATCCAATCGCTATTTATTTATGACTGCTCCAGTGATGGCGTTGGTCCCTGCGTTGGCTGCATGGGCGGTTATTCCTTTTAATCAGGATTGGGTTTTAGCAGATGTGGAAATGGGCCTTTTATTTGTTTTAGCCATGACATCATTAGCTGTATACGGCATTCTGTTTGCCGGGTGGTCATCTAACTCAAAGTATGCACTTTTGGGCTCTTTGCGATTAACGGCACAAGTGATTTCATATGAAATTGCGATGGGCTTCTCTATAGTAGGTGTGATTTTAGCTGCTGACTCACTTAATCTAATGACTATAGTTAATAAGCAATCGGGGAATCTATTGCATTGGTTTATTTGGCCTCTTTTTCCCCTTGCTGTGATCTATTGGGTGAGCGCTGTAGCAGAGACCAACCGTGCTCCTTTTGATGTGGTTGAAGGTGAAAGTGAGCTAGTGGCGGGATTTCATGTGGAGTATTCAGGCATGGGCTTTGCGCTGTTTTTTCTAGCTGAATACGCTAATATGATATTGGTGGCTGTTTTGATGAGCTTGTTATTTATGGGCGGTTGGCTCTCCCCTTTTCAGGGCATCGCTTATCTGGAGAGTTGGACAAGCTGGGTGCCAGGTTTAGGATGGTTATTGATGAAAACTGCATTCTTCATTTACCTGTATTTATGGATGCGTGCGACTATGCCACGTTACCGTTATGATCAAATTATGTCTCTTGGTTGGAAGGTTCTTGTGCCGGGCTCGCTTATTTGGGTGATGGTGGTTGCTTTGATGGTTCTATGGGGGTGGTTGTGATGCTGGCTGCTGTTGTTGTCATAGTTTTTATAAGCAGTTTGGTTCTGCTGTCTTTTTTAATTCCGCGGTTAAGGTATTGGTTGTTGCATGATCTATTAAAGGGTTTTGTTGTGACGGGCAAGAGGCTATGGCGGCCTAAGAAAACTATACAGTATCCAGAAGAGACTTTGCCTATCTCTCCACGCTTTAAAGGGATGCTTGCGCTGCGTCGTTACCCAAATGGGCGTGAACGTTGTATTGCTTGCAAACTTTGTGAAGCAGTCTGTCCTGCTTTAGCTATTACAATCGAGCTTTCTCCTGATGAGACAGACCAACGAAAAACAAGCCGATTTGACTTAGATGTGTTTAAATGCATCAATTGTGGTTTATGTGCTGAGGCTTGCCCTGTTGATTCGATTGTGACGACTGATGAGATGCATTACACGATTTGTCAACGCGGTGACAACATCATGACTAAGGATGATTTGCTTGCTGTAGGTGATATGCATGAAGAGCGTATTAGAGAGAATCAACGTTTAGAGCATAAGGAGATTTTTGATGATTGAGGCATTGATCTTTTATCCGCTAGCAATGATGATTTTGGCAACAGTGGCTGTTGTCGCATTTAGCCGTCAACCTATTCAACAAATTTGTGCGTTAATAGCAACATTTGTGTTGATGAGTGTGCTTTGGTTGTTGCTGCAAGCAGAGTTTTTGGCATTGTTATTGATTTTTGTCTATGTGGGCGCAGTGATGACTCTTTTTCTCTATATCGTGATGATGCTTAACCGCGATAGTCTAGGTCCGAGGGAAATCTCTTTATTTTGGATGTCCTACTTAGGCTATATTATTCTTGCGGGTATTGGGTTGTGGCTTTGCTATGCATTCATTCCGAGTCATTCGGCCAAGAGTTTCAGTTTGCCACATGCCATGGGTCAATCACAGAGTTTCTCTCTAAAAAGCATGGGTGTTGCATTGTTTAATGAGCACTGGCTAGCTTTCGAGACCTGTGGTATCTTGCTTTTAGTCGCTATGCTTTCTTGCATTTTGTTAGTGCATCGTGGTCTACGCAAAGGGCATAAGAAGCAAGTGATACGTGAGCAGGTTGCTGTTAGCAAACAGGAACGCTTGACCATCATTAAAGATGGAGATCACCTGTGATTGGTTTAGAGCATTACATGGTATTGGCCATGTTGGTTTTTGCACTGGCAGTGTTGGGATTAATGTTTAATCGCCGGCAATTGCTCGGGCTACTGATGTGTATGGAATGCATGTTATTGGCGGTTAATACGCTCTTAGTTGCCTTTTCTTGGTCTTTAGGTGATGTCAATGGCCACATATGGGTCTTTATGTGTCTGGCTGTATCTGCTGCTGAAGTGGCTTTAGGTTTAGCTATGGCAGTGCTTATGTGGCGGCGTTACAACACGATTGACATGTGTGTTATCGATGAGAGGATTCAGTGATGGTTGCGCAATTAACATGGTTGATGATTTGTTTGCCACTGGCCGGGGCATTGTTGAGCGGTTTATTCATGAGACGTTTGGGACCGCAGCTAGCGCACCGCTGTGCGATTGTTGCCGTGGGTGCAGCATTGATTCTATCAACCTGGCTTTTTTGGTATTTTGTCATAGCTGCACACAGTCCTATGACTCAGATGGTGTATCCTTGGCTTAATGACACGTTGTATGTGGGCATTTTATGTGACCCTTTAAGTATGATCATGTCTTGGGTGGTTTTATTCGTTTCATTGTTGGTCCATGTGTACAGCATAGGCTATATGGCGGGGGACCCTGGTTATCAACGCTTTTTTTCATTGGTCTCATTTTTTACTTTCGCCATGTTGATGCTGGTGTGTTCACCCAATATGCTGCAGATGTTTTTTGGCTGGGAAGGCGTGGGTGTCGCATCATACTGCTTAATCGGGTTTTGGTTTAAAAGGCCGACTGCAGCCGATGGTGCTCTAAAAGCTTTCTTGGTGATGAGAGTGGCAGATTGTGGTTTCTTTATCGCTATTGCAGTTCTTTACAGTGTGTATCAGCATTTAAATATTGTTGAAATGATCCACGACACACAGCCACTTCACCGTTATTTGACCTTAGGGGCATATAAAGTTGAGGCAGGAACGGTTGTGGCGTGGGGACTGTTATGGGGTGCTATGGGCAAATCAGCACAAATCCCTCTGCATCTGTGGTTGCCAGAGTCTATGGAAGGTCCGACTCCTATCTCTGCACTTATCCATGCAGCGACAATGGTCACCGCAGGAGTCTATCTGATGTGCCGCATGTCCTTTGTGATCATCACAGTCCCACAAGTGGGGACTGCTATGCTGGCTATTGGTCTTTTAGGCGCATGCATGATGGGCGTAGTTGCTATTATCCAACAAGATATTAAACGTGTCATTGCTTATTCAACCCTGTCACAGTTGGGCTTGATGATGGCTGGTTGTGGAGCGGGCCTATTTCCATTAGCTATGTTTCACTTGTTCACTCATGCCTCTTTTAAGGCGTTGCTATTTTTGGCCGCAGGTTCATTGATTATTGGCATGCATCACGAGCAAAATCTCAAAAAAATGATTGGATGCGGTCGTTCAATGCCCATCACCGCAGTGTGTTTTATTCTTGGTTCTTGCTCACTTGTTGCGTTGCCAGGGTTCTCAGGATTTTATTCCAAAGACTTGTTGATTGCTGGGGTCACATATTTATATGGGGTGGGGTCATGGCCGCATATTCTATTAATTATGGCTGCCTTTATTTCAGTCATCTATATTTTTCGCGTGGTGGGGCTGGTGTTCATGCTTCCTGGGAACCATCAGCCAAAAGAAGTCAATTGGACAATGACCATGCCAATGATTTTCTTGGCTTTGATGAGTGTCTTTCAAGGATTTTTCATGGCTGACTGGATGACGAGCACACAAGCATTAGGACCATGGTTAGTCATGACAAAGCAGGGCTATACGACGGTGTCGCTCATGCAGGCTGAACTTAAGGGGCCTATATATGAGCACTTACTTATTTCCCCCACTTTTTGGGGCACATTGGGGCTCATAGTTTTGAATTGCCGCAAGCCTTATCTCATCAGTGATGCTTTGCAAAAATGGGGCAAAGGGGTAGTAGAAAACGGTTTTGGACTTGAGTGGGTATACCAACGCATCGCTCTTTTATGGCAGTCCGTTTCTTTCCTAGCATCACGTTGTGATACAGCTTTTCTTGATGGGGTCTTTGTCATGGGAGCAGGGCGCTTCACCAATCATATAGCGGGGTTATTTAAGCAACGCGTGCAAATTCATTTGTATCAAAATATTTTTATGATGGTATTGGGGCTTATCATTCTGTTTGTTATGGTGTGGTGGTATGTTTAGGAGAGTCCAATCATGATGCTGCTATTTATAATTATGAATTTAGTCGCTGCTGGGCTAACAGCTCATTTGGGTGCTATCCGATCCAGATATGCTGCTTTCATCACAGTTGTTGCTCTTGTGCTTAGCTGGCTGATCGTGTTTCTGATGTGGTGGTCTCTTCCAGTGGATGGGTTATTGACAGAAAGATACAGTTGGTTAGTGCTATGGCGATCCGACATTATATTGCAAGCCGACACCCTTGCCATGGCATTGGTTGGATTAACAGCTTTAATGACCACACTTATTATTTGTTCAACACCGTATATGATCACAGACAGACGGCATATTTTTTTCGCATTATTTTTATCAATGCAGGCGCTTATGTCGGGTGTGTTCTTGGCCGCTGATGGCCTGGTTTTTTATATATTTTGGGAAGCATTGCTCATACCCATGTATATGTGTATCGGCATATGGGGATCGAGCCAACGGACACAAGCAGCGTTGAAGTTTATTCTATTTACTGTTGTGGGTTCAGTGATCATGTTGGTTGCAGTGGCCTATCTTGGATGGCGTGCGGGCTCATTTGCTTTAGCTGATTGGTATAATCTATCCTTGTCTTTAACGGAACAAAAAATCATTTTTCTAGCATTTGTGGCAGCTTTTGCGATTAAGATACCGCTTTGGCCGCTGCATACATGGTTGCCTGATGCACATACTGAGGCCCCAGCAGGAGGATCTGTCATTTTGGCTGCATTGATGCTGAAAATGGGCGGCTATGGTTTACTGCGTTATGCTTGGCCAATAGCGCCGTTAGGTGCAGCATACTATTCTACCGAGCTATGTGTGTTGTCATTGATAGCGATTGTATTGATTGGTTTTGTTGCTATGGCGCAAAATGACATGAAGCGGCTGATTGCCTATTCATCGATTGCCCACATGGGTTTTGTGGTTTTAGGGATATTCGTCGTGGCGTCGTATTCGGGAGACATTGAGTCTCAATTACTGGCATGGGATGGGGCTGTTGTGCAAATGATCACCCATGCATTTGGTTCAGGTGCGTTGTTTATGGCTTTTGGGTTTATTTATCAGCGCTTACATGAAAGAGACATGGCTTATTTAAAGGGATTGGCCACAACCATGCCATATTGTGCAGCATTTTTTGTTGTGTTTGCCATGGCTAATATTGCTGTTCCTGGGACCTCTGGGTTTGTGGGTGAGTGGATGGTTTTGCTAGCGGTGGCTAAGGTCAAACCACTTTGGATGATGTGTGCGGTATTGACCATGGTTCTCTCTGCCGGATATACTCTGTCTATGATGAGACGGGTGTTTTTTGGTGGTGGAGCCCAGCAATCAGTGAGTGACTTAAAAGCAGGTGAGAACTGTCTCTGTGCTGTTTTTGTGATGTTGATTTTTGCAGTGGGTTTGTACCCCAAAGCGCTTGTTGATTATGTTCATCCGAGCACTGCGCGTATTTGGCAGCATATTCAAACTGTAACAAAAGGAAGCACTTATGCTCATTTGGCCTGAAATGATATTGACAGCAACAATACTGCTATTGTTTTTATTGGATGTATTCCAGAAAAAGCGAAAATGTTGCCTGCAAGTGACCTTAGTGAGTTTGCTGCTTGCTTTGGTATTTAATGTATTGAATAGTGGCGAAACCTCAACTTTGGCTGTGGATGCAATGGCATATCATGTGAGGTCCTTCATTTTAGTGATGTCACTGTTTATTGGACTGTGTATTCGCGACTGGTTCAATTCAACAACTACTTCCAGTCTCGCTTTTTTGGTCTTGTGGTTAACAGTGACACTGGGTATGTTGCTGCTGGTTGCTGCCAAACATTTGCTGATGATATACATGTCTTTTGAATTAATGTCACTGCCTATGGTTGTATTGGTGTGTGTGTCGCGTGAGAGTCAAGCAGTGACGGCAGCCTGGCGTTATTTTATCATGACAGCAGTGGGCTCTATCATCTGGTTATTGGGGATGGTTCTACTCTATGGGATCACAGGGTCATGGCAATTGAATGAAATAGCACAAGTATGTGCGGGTGAAAGTTTTCCACTTATGAGTCATGCGACAGCTCAAATTTGGTTAATAATCTCAGCTGTTTGTTTATTAGCAGGATTCTGTGTCAAATGTGGGTTGTGTCCAATGCAGCGTTGGGTGATTGATGTGTATCAGAATGCGTCTTGGCCATCGCTTATCATTATATCTGCTTTACCGAAACTAGCTATCTGGGTTATCATGGTTCGATTAATCCAGGTTTTTGGCAGTCACAGTGCAAGCATATGGTCTTTGCTTGCTTGGATAGTCGGGGCGATTTCACTTGGCTATGGGACTTTAATGGCTGTATCAATGAAAAATTTAAGAGGGTTGTTGGGTTATTCATCAATTGCTCAGATGGGGTTTATGATGTTGGTGACAGCGACATTGACATCAGTGGGATTGACAGCAGCAGGGTTGTTTATGGTTGTGTATGTTCTTATGAGCATTTGTTTGCTAGGGATACTGTTTAATCTCAAAGTTGGTGGTGCTGAGGTTGTCTCTTGGGATGAATTAAAAGGGTTGAGTACACGTCAGCCTGTCTCCGCATTTATGATTGCGCTCTTAATGTTTGCTATGGCAGGTATTCCGCCATTTTTTGGTTTTATTGCAAAGTTTAATGGGATATATGCCCTAGTAGGACAAGGGTGGTGGTTGAGTGCTCTGATTATGTTATTAATGACGGTTATAGCCATTACCTATTATACTCGCTTGATAAAAGTTTCTTATTTTTCTCAAAGTGATACTATTCTAACGCTTTCCTCTGCATCGACTCAGACTTGTTTGGTTGTAGGGGTGTGGGTGTTTTTTATTCTTGGGCTATATCCAGCCCCGGCTCTTAATATAATACAAAGGTGGTTTTTATGAATAGAATATGGCAGTGGTTCACTGAAGGAAAGAAAGTCGATGGCAAAGAGGTGGCATCGGTTGTCGCGGGGTATAAACTTATTCAATCTCAGCAAAGATGGCGTCGTTGGGGTTTGCTAAGTTTGTTAATTATTGTGGTATTACTCATTGGTCGGATGAAGAGCCATGTGGGAAGTCATACCGCCCTTATTGATCTGCGTGGAGAGATATCTGAAAATTCATCTTACCGGGAAATACTAGCTAGAATAGAAAAAAGCAAGTCGGTTAAAGCACTCTATATCCGAGTCAACAGTGGTGGTGGGTCTGCTGCTGAATCAGAGTGGTTGTATAACAAGATCAAGAGAATCAAAGTTGTGAAGAAGATCCCTATTGTTGCTTTGGTGGAGGGTGTGGCAGCCTCCGGTGCATTGATGGCTATATTGCCATCTGATCATATTATTGCCTATAACACCAGTGTTATTGGGTCAGTAGGCGCCTTAGTGAATGTTCCTAATATTTCGGGTCTAATGAAAAGTGTGGGTGTTGATATGGTTGATATTAGTAGTGGGATGCTTAAGGGGCAACCGACACCATATGAGCCAATGGGCAAACAGGCTTGGCTGATGCTTGAGCAGCATGTGTTATCTATTGCTGATTGGTTCTTTAATTTAGTTAAGAAAGAGAGAGGGCTTGATAGCCAGCAAGTTGACTTATTAAAATCAGGACGTATTTTTGTTGCGCCTGAGGCCTTATCATTAAAGCTCATTGATCAAATTGGCAATGAAGGTCAAGTACAGGAATGGTTAGCGGATAAGCTTAGTAAAGAAGTGCCTGTTGTTGAGTATGATTCTGCTGACAATAAGCCATTCATTAAAGACTTTTTTCGTCATGTGAGTCAATTAGTGGATCACAGTGAGGCATCACCTTTAAAGTTTAAATGGAGCCGATGACGGGCTGTTATTGTCTGGTAATGTGCGAAGAGTAGCCACACTGAGGCTGGCATATATTTTAATGAACAGTTCTAATTTTGAATGGTCTCGTGTCATAGCGCTGCTTGATGGTTGTTTCCAAGTTTTAAAGATCTCATAAAATAAGTTGAGTACAATAAATGATAACAATGCAACTGAAACAAATGTTTCTCTAACCGCTTGATTCGTCATGGCGTGAGTTAGACCAATAAGGGGATGAAAGACTGCCACTAGAATATGAGTAGAAAGAGCTTTAAGGTTGTCTATTGTAACAATATTCCGAAGCATATCAGCAATTTGACAAAAAGTTCTGACAGTGAAATCAACGGCATGAGATAAACACGAGCCTAGTTTTTCAATGATGAGTGAACATACACGAATAACTGCAGAAACTGCTTGAGCGAGGTTATTGATCAATGTGTCTATTGCTATCGATGCATAGTGATACAGAGTGTTGAGTGCCTGGCTTATTAGCTGCAAGAATGGTTTAAAAACAGCAGCATAGATTTTAATACAGATCTTTTGAGCGATGTGCCAGAGTGATCTGAGTCCGCCAATGAACTTATTCAAGGCATTCTGACAAAGGCTATAGAACCACTGGTAGCAATGAGTGAGATGAGTTATGAGTGTATATAAGAGCTGTGTCAACAATGTTTTCACTTGTTTAATCAAAGAAAAAAGAGCGTTTATTGCTATCGATGCATAGTGATGCAGGCGGTTGAATGCGTTGCCTATTAGCTGAAAGAATGGCTTAAAAACAGCCGTATAGATTTTAACACATATATTCTGGGCCATGTGCCAGAGTGATCTGAGTCCGCCAATGAACTTATTCAAGGCATTCTGACAAAGGCTATAGAACCACTGGTAGCA
>CAZMRQ010000022.1:0-6064 GCA_964568795.1 uncultured Gammaproteobacteria bacterium
GCATCTATCACCCGATACATTTGACAGAGTCCTCATCACAGACTCAATACCCCATCAATCTCTGCCACCTTTTATCGAGGTTATCCCTGTTGCTCCACTTCTTTGCTCCGTGATACAGACACCTTAAAGGCACACCACCTACTTCAGGCTACTGGGCGGCTGATGTGATCTCGCCCCTTCTTCTTTCCTTTCATCGACTACCTTTTGTGTTCCAATTTTAGCATACAATTCTTCCCGCTGAGCTCTCAATACATTGACAGCTTCAGGCGCGATATCACGTCTTGCTTCCGAGGCCTTATCGAACCCACACGCATAATTTAATGCTGCAATTGTAGCACTTCCATCCCCGTTTCCACCATAATATCCACCGATGTCATTCTTTTCCACATTCCATTCAAGTCCTGGATGCAGACCAATAATCGCTTTCACATTATCTCTGTAGTTATCCATGATCTGAATGAAGAGTTGAATTTCCTCATTCGTAATACCTATATCCTCCTCTGGATTAATAATAAATTTCTTAACTTTATTGAACGATTCTAATATATTCTCTACTACTTGCGGAATTGCCACCTTTGTCTCTATAATAGCGCGAATAGAATCATCATCAATATCCTCTAAAATATTGATAAACTTGTTGAATAATAAAGATTGATCAGGCAGTACTCTAATCTGTTGAAAATGAGCTTTAGCCTTCTCCTTATCACATCCATTGAGTTTTTCTCTCAAAATACTAGAGTAAAATAAATCAAACTCTCCCAAATCATAAAATCCACCAAACTTCTGTATAAAACGCTTATCTAAATGCTCAAACAGCTTAAGCATATAGGGCTTATCCAATTTACCGATTTCTTCTAGATTGATAAAGAGATCTGCCTTGTCATCCCGAAGCTTTAAATAGATGCTTGTTATTGTCTTGAGAATAAACCGCCATAAGGAATGAAGGTGCTGATGTTGGATGAATGATAGACGCCCTCCCTTGTCCTTGTCTATTGCATACCGCCACATGCGGTCAAGCTCGTTATGGAACTTCCGATATGTTTCGAATGGCAAACTTTCTCCACGTTCTTGGCCCACGCCAATAAATGCTCTGGTCTCTTGTTCACACCTCACTAAGACCTCCTGAGCTTTAAGCATAATATAATTATTAAGGTATTGTTGATCTTTGATTGCTCCTTGTTCATCTAATTGGCTCATTACTTCTTTGGTCAACCCTAATAAGAATTCTTCTGCCAATATCTTAGGCAATATCCTCTCGGTATATTGCCTATCTGACAGCCTGATTGCCGAATCAGAGTCTTTCCAATACCGCTCCCAGTCAATGACATTTTTTTGCGGATCGACCATAATTATCCCCATGTAACTTTTCTTCAAGCCCATATCTCTCAGACGTCCCATCTGCTGTATTGTATATGCGGGTGATTTCTTTGGATTGTGAATAACAACTTGATTTCTTAAATTGGGATCATTAAATCCTGTGCCGTGAACTCCTGACACTAGTGTTCCTAACAGACCTGCTTTAAACAAAGAATCAACATCATCACGGTCAAGACTGCTTTCATCAAATTGATCTTCTTTTCTCCGAAAATAACATTGTGGAATTATGTTTGGAATAGCCTCTAGACCAGTACGGTCACGAGACGCAAAGACTTCTTGATCAAAACCCTCAGGCAGAGCTGATTTTCTCAAATGATTAACTATTATACCACTCATCGGCGCATCTCTGTGGCCATGATTAATCCCCTTATTGTATTTCCAATTTTCTGCATCTGGAAAATAGTAAAACGTTGACGGCAGTTTCGTCTTCAATTCCTTAACACTAAACGATGGTATAGGTATATTCTCGCCTTTTTCCAATAAGCTTCTTAGACTTTTCGAATAATCTATCAACATGTTCCAGACACTACCGCAAGCCATCCCAACACTAAGATACTTAGAGGCCTTTTCAGTAATAACGCCATCTTCCTTTAACCATGAAATAAACTCTTGTACATGAAATGCTACGTCTTGTGTATTTATCTTTCCTTTCATTTCTTCCTTGAGAACTGGATTTAACTCCATCATCTCACCTGATCTTTCATCAATATCACTGGCAGATAGAACAACGTCACCTTCTTGAGCGCAAATGCTTAACAGATAACGCAGATACTGCCTTTCAAAACCCAACCTCATTGTCGCATCACTACACTGCTCATGGGTTAAACTTTTTTCTGATAGAGCCTCCTTGATGATATCTACAGTGAGCCCTGTTTCGCTTGCGCAAACATTCAACTGATCCTTATAACGCCCTTCTCTATATGTCTCCATAGCTGTCTTATCAACATCTTCTAACTGGGGAAATACACCTTCGCGATCAATCACATTGCCATCTTGGAAAGCCTGTTGCTCAGGCATGTACTCCTCCCAAGGATTACAAACATTCCCCTGACTAATCATCACATTAATAGCCGCCTCTTCAGTTGTTGCATGAATCAAGCTCCTATCAAAGAAAGGCAAACTGCTGTGGTGCAAAGTAGGCATGACTAATATCTTGATAAGTTCATCTCTCAGTTCTTCTTTTTGTTCGTTTATCTGATCAATCTCATTGTTTATACCGACTCTCTGACATGCAATATTTAAAGCACCTCGTAATTTTTCATCAGTAGGCAAGTCTCCCAGACCTTTTTCTACATTGGAAATAAATTCACATATCTTCTTGTTCTGTTCCCTTTCATCATGTGGCATTTTTTCTCGCACAGAATTTCTGTATTGAGAATCTATAAGACCCACTCCAATACCTGAACACCTATAATCATTAGTGCTAGCTACTAGAAGAGGCATCAATATTGATCTTTTCAAACCATCCCATGACCTTACATTAAATTTCTTCTGCGCTAAACTTTGCATATCCATCACTAAATGCTCAATCCCGCCACCCCCAATTTCATCTTTTTTCTGCTGTTGATTGAGAGAAATACGCTGAAAAGAACGCAACAGACTGACTGATTCATCCGGTGTCCCTGTCAAAGCAATAACGCACGTATCACCTAAATATTTATTAAAAAGGAGCAGCAACCCAGGCTTACTGGTCAATGACTCACCTGTTTCATCAATGGCATACATGCTCTCTGGAGACACCTTAATAGAGCCATCTCCCTCATCACAGACCCAGGAATATCTCTCAAAAGCTGCAACTAAATCCCTATCTTCGTCATTGTTCAAAAAAACTTCTCCCTCTTGGATTAGAATGACTTCTGCACCTATCGCACGATCAATCTTATCTAAATCACGCCATAACTGATCCGTGCTATGGAAAGAACCTTCAACGCCATAAGATTCAAAATCGCTATTGCCTTGAAAGACCAACTCCTCTTTTGTCATGCATCGAAATTTAACTCCTGCCGCCTCTGCAGCTTCACACATAACTGCTTGCATCAATGTTTTACCTGCTCCCATAACATATGACACCAATACGTTTGACATCATCGGAGTTATATATTTTGCTAAACTCTTCTTCTTCAATTGATCCCATTGTTCATCTGTTATCTCAATCTCTAAGCCATTTTTCAATTCACTTTTTTTCACTTTGAGTATTTTTCTAAGAACTTTTGTTATCTGTGGATCTGCCTCAGGCAAGCTATGTAGCACAGCCTTCATCTTAAAATGACATATATCAAATAATGATTGTAACTGAAACATCCTTAAAACCGGCATTTTATCTGGAATACATAAATCATCCATCTTGATGCTCTCATCAGCGGAGTTGACCCGTTTCATCATGTCATTCATGAATCGAACTTTTTCTTCAATACTCCACAGATTAATGGCTTTTTTCTCATCGTATTTGGTTCCTAACCCAAAAAAGCCAGGACTCCACTCATGACTGACATATCTCCCTTTTCGTATATATTGAGGATGAGCATCATTTTTTTTAATTACAAACTGCTTGATTTTTTCATACTCACTATCAGTCAGATAAATTACTTTACCCTCTTTATGCCACCTCTGGAGAGTACTTTTGTTTATAAACAGCTTTTCTGCTATCCCATCACAGTCGCTAAACTTACTAATTTGATATGGCTTTTTACACTCATACGCTATTAAGTCCTTCGTTTCATCAACCTGTAATTTGCGAAATAAGTGCATGCGAGCCATATCTTTAAGCTTTTCTCTAAAAAGGAGGTGACTATTAGGTGGCATAACATTTCTCATTATTGTTACCTATCTTATAATCTATGAATATCACCTGAAGCATAAAAGATAAAATAGAATGTTTTAATCATATGCTTATTAGTGTTGAATAAAATAAAAAATGATGCCCTGATAGCCCCCTACAGACAAGGATCTCTTCAAACACTTCATGAATAATGAGGTATTCCAACTACCTAGCATATACATTATAACAATGAACAACCACATAATGGCTTGTGGAATACACCCTTAGAAAAGATGCAAAACAATGAAGTAAAAGTCTCTTGCTTGATTGTGACTATTGCCGAGACTTCAAAACACTGCCTCACTATATTTTAAGCTTTGTTACTTCATCATCCGAACTAAAAACTTACTTTTTAGAACAATATCCTGAAAAAGCATAATCACCCCTGCTGGCTATAGCGTCCAATAAAGCAGTCATATCTTCCCCAGCTCTATTCATTAATGTCCTCAACTGAGCACATTGAATCTTGGCAGATATCACATTTTCAGGTATAACAGACTCTCTGTACATCTCTGCAACAATTCTTTTCTCACCTTTATAGTATGCGGTCATTAAACTTTTCATCATATGAACTGGCAACCCTCTAAGTATACCCACACACTTAGAACGCTGGGACACTGATAAGCGGGTCTCCTGGCATGATTTATACACTTCTTTAAGACGGTAATGCACCCCTAATAAGTCTGCTACATTGCCATGTTGGAAAGATGGACTTTCTAATGCAGCTAATTGAGTATGGAATGACTGAGGCTTATTTTGAAAAAGTAGTTTACAAATAACGACATCCCTTGCCCAAAGAGCATATAAAACAGGCGTGCAGCTGAAAGTACGGCCTGACAAATCAGTCGCTGAATAAGTCTGACCTATTGCCTCTTTATCTTTTGTTAACATCTTCTCACAGGCCTGATGATCTGAATTCATGACTGCTTCAAGCAAATTTCTATAAGGGCTCGGATGAAAAAGAGAGCTCGGCATAATGGCACGTCCTTGTCTATTAATATTTATCTTATTAAGATTGTCCCATGATTCTAACACATGCTTTTTTATGATCAAGTAGGCAGTTACTCATAAGCTCTGTTCTACCTGTGCTAATAGGATAAAAAAGTCTGTCTATAGATCATTTATAAATTATAATGTAGGCCGTGGCAGCTCCGCTTCGAGTTCTCGGTCAGCATTTAAAAGCTTACTAAATGCTTCATCAGTGCTTAGGTGATTTTGAATATACTCTCTGATAGTGTCAGGCCTTCCTTTGAACATCTTATCCTCTAACGATGCACCAAAATCTATACAAACCTCAGCCTGCTCGTGCAAACGCCTCAAAACAGCAAATCCGAGCGGAGTTAGCTCATTGCCATAAAACGTTTTAGCTGTTTGCTTAAGCATAGAGTCTGCTTTGCTATCACTGCCCAATATCTCTCGTAATTTATCTGCACCCCACAACAATGCCGCATGAAGATGATTGTGCTGATTTTTTTCATCAGCTGTTTTTGATGCAGGATAAAAACGACACTTCAACTCCATAAAACGGTCCAACCATGTCTGATTTTGTGCAAGCAGAAGTATAAATGAAAAATTAAAATATATACGATTAATTTCCAGAGACAACCCCTCAAGCAACATAACAAACCACATACCCATAGTTGTGTTGCTCTCGATCTCTTCTTGACACCGTTGGTACGTTTTTTCAAGATCCTCCCATACTGAGGTCCGTTTGTAAGCTCTCATCACTTGAAGCATTGCCTTATTCAATTCCCAAAATTTAACATACCTCCTATTTTTAGGAGGCTCTATCAATAGATCTAAACGAGCCCCTTTGCTCAACAATAATTCGACAATATCTGTATGATCCATCGCATAGTAAATAGGTGG
>CAZMRQ010000022.1:6164-9537 GCA_964568795.1 uncultured Gammaproteobacteria bacterium
TTTCTGTGAGCATCTAAAGTATCTAGCGCAATAACATGATTGCATATTTCATCGATAACACTCGCCATATTTTCCTTGGCTGCTTTATGCAACAGAGTAGACCCTTCTCTATCAACCTGAACTCTACTCAAACAACGCCTCCTATTAAATACTCTCTTCTCTAACTTAGTAAACCAGCACCAATACTGCTCGCCCATATCAAGAAGCATATGAGACAATGGACGTTCTTTCTCATCTTTGTATTGACTAATAAGACCCAGACTATTCTTTGGCCCCTTTAGCTCCTCTGCAACAGAAGGATTTTTATCGATCACTATCCGACAACGTGTCAAAACAGCTTCAAACAAAGCGCTGTCTCCCGATTTGACTGCCTTAATAATTGCATCCAGCAACTGCTTGGCCTTAGACACTTGACTAGAATCCCCCGGCACAGATACAATATCTTCCTCATCACTATCTGAATCAACCACTGTGACAACCTCTTCCGCATGCTCATCTATACCTGAATCAACCACTGTATCTTTGAGACGCTCAAACAGGGCCAGCTCAATTACAGAAAAGTAGGATACATGGTTCTTAATGAAAACCTTGTGTTTTAGTAGACTCTGAGCACTCTCGTGTTTTACTATTACTGCCATTGGTAGTTCTTCGTCCATCAATTGTAAAATTTTGGCAAAATCTTTCTTGCAGTCCTCTTGCTCATTTTTATTTTTGTAGATTTCGTATTGCTTGTATTCAGCATCAAGCTGAGCACGTTCTGTCTCATCTAAACGCTGATACTTAGTTAATAAATCTACGATATCCGGACCATATCTCTTAGACAAGACCTCTCGAGAAAGTCTGAATACTTCAGTAGACAAGTGAGGATGCTTGGATAATCTGCCTAATAGATCTAATATTAATACATCTGCCAGTTGATTAGTCCGTTTGTATGCAATGAGCTGCTCCTGAAAACTAAGATTTAATGCCATCTGCTCAATCAGAATCCCTTTCTTATCTAGAACATGTCGCAACCAACTTGCACACATACGACTTGCTGGAGAACAAGACAAACCACCGACACAGTCAAAGTGCCGCATCGAAGTCAGACGTTTTTTCAAAAAATCTTTCAACCGACTTGACAAATTGTTTACAACTTTTCTCGTGATTTCGTGCTCTGTAGCTCTTCTGCTCTCAAGCTTCGCTAAACCTTTTTTAAATTCCTTGTGATCTTCCTTACTAATGCCAAAACATCTCTGCAAATCATCCAGATAAGGCATTGAAAGATCAGGCATTTCCAATGGAATAGTGAATACATGATGAAAAGGGAAACTGGACCCCTGCATGATAACCTGCCCGGAAAGATAGCGCCCATCACATGTCACTTGACCACTGGCATACAATTCGGTAACTGGAAATACACCACCAGAGCACTGTGCTAACTCAGAAGACGGCATCACCACCATATGAACATAACCAATAATTGCTTCTTTCAATGAGCCATTTGGAAAATAATTCGCCCGCACAACACTTGAAGTACGCGCATGGTTGATACCTACTGCAAACTTGGTAGCGTCCTCTGCATTAGAAAACGAACACTTCGGTGGCAGACATGGTTCTGGATAACCCAATTTTCTTAAATTGTCTGGTTTATTGTAGGCATTATAACCCCTTGCTGTTATATAGCGCTCAATGTCTGTTACGGGACTAAGTCCTTTCCCTATCTGTCGTAAGCGGTTGGTCATTTCATCTCTAGCTGGCTGTTCTAGCTGCCGGACTGCAGCACTGTAAAAATAACCCTCACAATCCCCATATTTCACTTTTTCCCCTGATACACGTGCTTGACCTCTGAATAAAACAACACACTCTCTGTCCATGAAACTTAATGTATCTAATCTGCGAGCCAGTTCCTCCTTCCAGTCAAATTGCAGTGGATAGGCAATACGCGATCTTTTCTCTGGCAAGCCCATAGCTCTCTCTCTACTAGCCCTGGGTTTAGGCAACTTAATCATTTTTTTATGACTTGCTTCAAGTTCATCATAAGATAGCCTCCCTGTCACTGACTTTGATAAGACACATGCTTGTTGAATAACATAGGCTCCTGCCTGTTCAACAAACATTGTGCCCCCTTCAGCAGGTTCGATACATCTCTTTGATCCAAAGCACTGTGTGATAATTTCGTTTATCATTGTCCGCATCTGTACCGAAAAAGGCTGAGAGATCGGATTAAAGAAAACACAACGCTCAAAACCTTTCTCATTGAAACAAAAACTCAATAATACCCAATGGTCTGGCTTTGATGGAAACAAATCAGCCAATAAAAATGGCACATGCAACTGCCACACCTGATCTGCTTTTCCCAAAAGAGATTCCTCGAGAAAATCACTGATTCTTTCCTTAAAATCATCCTTCCCTTCATACTTCTTATCTATATAGAAAAAGAAATTAGGTTGAGATTGACGGTATCGGTTAAAAATTTGCCTCATGTGATCAAAGGTGTACCAAGAAGAGCGAACACTCTGTGTCAAATGACGGACCATGGACGCTGCTGCATGACCAGCTCGAGGTACTCGGCGAGACAGATTCAATCTTGGCCCACGGCCTCTTCTATGTGAGGACCCGCCTCCTGAACCACCATCTGAACTACCTCCTAAGTTCGGTCTTGGGCTGCCGCCTGGTCCATAAGGGCGATCTCTTCGGCCAGTTGGAGGTGAAGATTCAGGAAGATCTGGAAAATCGTCGTACCTACCACCATCAAAATCGGGGGTAGGCAAGGCACTTTCTTGCTCATACTTTTCTTTTAATTGACCCACCTTGAATTTTTCACATAACTTCATGAAACGTTCGCGTCCACACTCTGTTGCAGCGTCATGAACCAAGTCATGATGCATGATAGCCCAACAGAACATAAACGGAACTCTAAAATCTCGAATAACAATATACTGGCCTTTGGTTTGCTTTTTCAAATCACTCCAAGTTTTTGAGGAGCTTATATTCTCAAGATCTATATCAAGTATACGACTTACTCTCTGCTTGACTGAATCTAGTTTTTTCGCTGATAATTGGAATGAATGACACATCACATAAGCACATACACTTCTCTTAATTGGAATGTCCATATCATGCCAAACCAGTCTCTCTAATCCAGGGCCAGCTTCTCTTTGTGGTTGTTCAAATGCTTTGAGAAGAGAATCCACTTTTGGCCCATCAGAATTGTATAGCTTATCATAGTGATTGATTTTATCGATGCGCCATGTAGAAAACTGATTGACAATATGATTCAACAAATATCTATCACCCGATAGCATCGAGCCAGTCTTTTGCCATAAGTGGCTCAACCAGATTAACATACTTGAGCCTTTCTCCTGCCAAGGGCTCCTCTCGCGATGGAATT